>CAZZMF010000147.1:0-3960 GCA_964655255.1 uncultured Sphingobacteriaceae bacterium | reverse complement strand
TGCCGCAGGACTTTTATCTCCTCGCGAAGACGCTGATTTTCCGCCTCAAGTTGCCGCAGCCGTTCAGAGTGCTTCAACCTAAGCTTGTATGCTTTATACATATACAGGAGAAAGGCACCTACGATGAGCGCTAACTCCCACATCTCTAATCATCGTTTAGAATCTGTTTCTTCACGGGGAGATAGGTTTCCTCTAAGACCGACGACCGCTTCGCCGTGACCTGGTCCCAATCCACGCTGGCAACGATAGTTTCCAGATTTTGTACCCGCTGGCGCAGCTGCTGATTCTCCGATCGAAGTTCTTGCAGTTCCTTTTCTATTTGATAGAGCTGCTGCGGGGAAATCGGTGTTCGTTCTTTGTGCCTGAGCCAGCGATAATAAGCAGCAAGCAAAAGTCCCCCTATCACAGGCAGCCCTATTACAATCAGAAGGACGAGTAGCGCTTGCATATCATGTCAAAAGTAGGACTATTTTTTTATTCCTACTGCTACGCGTGCATGCAGCACTGGAAGTGCCTTAGGTTGCTTCCCTATCCACGCAGTTGTTTTTTGTCTGCCCATTTTTCCGTGCCTTCACGCTGTGACTGTCTATGATGACGGCTGAGGGCTCAGACAGGGATCCCTGTCGTGTTCTCTCCTAAGCCGTGGGAGTATATAGGTTTTCCCCCCTTACCTGAAGTAAAGGTTGCGAAATTTTGACTTTTGAGAGGGGGCGGCGGCGCCTTCGGCGCCGCCGCCCTAAAACCAAAAGCACATACCCACCTTCGGTATGACCATGTAACGCAGCACAAAGGAGCCCCATAGGCTACGATACCTACTTCTGTATTTTTGTATCACTCATGCGCGTATACTTACTGCTACTCACGGGGCTAATGGCAGCGCAAGGCGTGATTGTCCGAAGAGCCGCGCGGGTCAATATCTCCGAAGCGCCAGTCCCTACTTCTGACACGCTCTACCTCATCGGTCAAGTCATAGATGCAAAAAGCAAAGAACCCCTTACAGGCGCGTACGTAAAGGTATTAGGTACGGTCGTTGGGGCTATTACAGATGAGAAGGGGGGCTTTCAGTTGCCGACTGTATTGCGTCAGCCGCTGGAGGTGGAAGTGTCCTATGTAGGCTACGAGACGAAGCGGCTTACTCTCATGCCTCGGGCTAAAGGCAGTGCTCCGGAGATTATTGCCATGCAGGAGCAGGAGATTGTAGGGCAGGAGGTGGTGATCGCTGCCTCCCGGACAGAGGAGCAGTTTATTAGTTCGCCTGTGCAGATCATGTCGCTTTCAGGGCTAGCCCTGCGCAGCAGTCCCGTTGTCTTTTCAGCTCAGACCCTTGGCTTTCTGCCGGGGGTGGATGTGATTCACACCAGTCTCACCTTCCCAGTGGTGAATACCCGAGGGTTTTTTCATAGTCAAAATGGGCGCTTCATTCAGCGCGCAGATGGGGTTGAACTTCTCTCGGTGGCGCTGAGCGTGCCAGTATATGCTTTCCTTGCCCCACCAGATATAGATGTAGAAAGGATGGAGTTGATAGCTGGTCCTGCTTCTTCCCTCTATGGTCCGAATGCTTTCAACGGGGCGCTGATTATGACGCTGAAAGACCCCTTTCAGTGGCCTGGGCTGTCCCTTTCTGTACGCACGGGGATTAATCATATTGCAAGTGAGCGGGGCAGTCCTGGCGGACTGTATGAGATACAAGCACGGTATGCGCACACCTGGCACAATCGCTTAGGGCTCAAGCTTACGCTGCATGGCTTTCGGGCGCAGGACTGGTGGGCGCGCGACACCAGCGACCGTGGCACTTATGAGGGAGCCGATGTCCCCTTTGACCAGCCCGGACCTAATAACCCCGGCTACCTCCCCGTCAACGGTTATGGCTACGATGCCCGAGCCTTTATCCCTGCCCTTCCCCGAGCTGATAATACCCTTGCTCCAAGATTTTATCTCAGCCGTACAGGGTATCTTGAAAATGAACTTCTCGGCACGCCGCCTACCAGCATTCTCAAAGGCAGCGCTGAACTCTTCTACCGCTTCTCCGATAGGGTACAAGGTAAGGTCGGTTATATGCTTAGCTCGGGACAGACCTTTTTTCAGACACACATTCGCTACTATCTCAATCAGTTTGTCTATCAGCTCCTCAAGGGTGAGGTTACATACCCGCATGGGTTTGTGCGGGCATACGCCGCCCTGGAAAATAGCGGGCGCAGCACGGCGCTTCCTATCCTTGGCGCTAATCTTTTAGCCAGCGTAAAGCCTCATGAGGACTGGTTTGTCCAGTACATGGTGGCTTATTTGGGTTATTTAGATGCGCTTATCTCGCCGACGGATCGGGCTGCTTTTGAAGCGCAGTATGGACGAGCCGTGCCGCAAATGGGAGATCATGAGGCAGCCCGCTGGCTCGCAGACAGTGATACACGGAGCCTTGCAGGGTATCCTTCCATAGCGTTTGTGCCGCAGTTTTTGGGGCGGAGCTGGCAAGGGCAGGCGCGCCCCGCCCCAGGCAGTCCAGTCTTGCGTCATCTCGTTGATTCACTTCTGCAGATTCCGCTTACTGCGGGAGGGGCTCGGCTGGTGAGCCGCTCCGCTTTCTATCACATGGAGACTCAGTATGAGTTGCCGAGTTTCGCAGGTATCCAGACGCTTATCGGCGGCAGCGCTCGCCTATATGCTTTGAACTCCGAAGGGACAGTCTTCATAGACAGTGGGGGACGACCCCTCTATAACTGGGAAGCCGGCGCTTACCTACAACTGCGCCGCCTATTCTGGAATGAGAGAATCCAACTTACAGCGGGCATGCGGTACGACTACCGCCAATATCTCACGGGACAACTCACACCCCGTATAGCCCTCAGTCTGCGGGCAGATCGCTACGGTCACCACATTCTACGGGCGGCATACCAAACCGGCTTCCGCAATCCCGTGACCGATGCCCTTTTCATTCGCCTCAACGCAGATATCTACATGATCGGGGCATTGCCGCAGGTAGACAGGCAGTTTGGGATAGCGGGGCTTAATAACTACACCGTTTCCTCTGTACAGGCGTACCGAGCGGCACGCGCCCAAGGGCTATCCCCCGAAGAAGCCGCTAAACTCCTCCGTAGCCTCCCTATCAGCGGTCTGCGTCCCGAGCAGCTCACCAGCGTAGAAATAGGTTCTCGTCATCTCCTTCTCGGGCAAAAGCTGCTCATAGATTTGACTTATGCTTATCAGCGGTATAGGGATTTGCACGGATATGTGCGGCTATATGGTCCCGCTGATCCCCAAGCATCCCTCACACCCCAGGACGTGGAAAATAATAACCTCTCCCCTGTCTATGGGCGATATTATAATATCCCTGGGGAACCAGAAGCGCACTTTTTCACCATAGGGACACAGTATCGCCCCAATCGCTACCTCTTGCTAAACCTCAACTACGGCTATGCTCGGGCAGCTAAGTTAGAAGACGCTCTCTCCATAGACCCCGGGTTGATTAGCTACTTCAATACGCCGCCCCATCGGGTCAATGCTGGTATCACAGTGTATCCCTTCGAGCGGTGGAGTGCCTCGCTCCAGTATCAGTGGGTGCATGCGTATCTTTTTGAATTCAATACTTTTTCCCGGATTGTGCCGACCTACTCGCTGCTGCACATGCAGGTGAGCTATCGTATCCCGAAGTGGTACAGTGAAGTGCGGGTAGGAGCCCAAAACCTACTCAACTTTTATCATATTCAAGTGCCGGGCGGACCGCGTATCGGGGGGCTGTACTACTTGCAGTACGCCTTAGATTTGATGCGGTTATGAGCAGGTGTGTGAAAATAAGTTATACCCAGACCTCATATGTGCTTTTGTTTTGGGGCTCACGAGTTTTGAACATAAAGAGCTGGCATGCATGGGGTGATTTCAGGGGGGTGCAGCGTTGGTGTTCTATCAAGTGGTTGATTGGGTTGTGGGGGATCTTGTGGGCAGCGCCATGTGTGGAATGTGGGATAC
>CAZZMF010000146.1:1326-4011 GCA_964655255.1 uncultured Sphingobacteriaceae bacterium | reverse complement strand
ACCGAAGGCTCTATCATGCCCGCAGAAGCTTTGAGGGCATTCCTGCATTCTAATACCGCATATGCCGTTATCAGTGATACATTTTACCTCTATAAAGCAGATGCTCTGGAAATACTAAAGCTCTTTCCCGCAGAAAGTATAGACTTGATCTTTGCAGACCCGCCGTACTTTCTCTCCAATAACGGCACGACTTGCCATGCCGGACGGCGTGTCAGCGTCAATAAAGGCGAATGGGATAGAAGTCGTGGCTTCCATGAGGATGTAGCTTTTCATAGAGCGTGGATAACTCAAGCATATCGCGTTCTAAAGCCCTCAGGTACTATATGGATTAGCGGCACTATCCATAACATCTACCAGTGCGGCTACCTTTTACAGGAGACCGGCTTTCACTTGCTCAACGATATATGCTGGTACAAGCCTAACGCCGCCCCTAACCTAAGCTGTACAACCTTCGCTCATGCCCATGAGACCCTTCTATGGGCGAAAAAGAGCAAAGACCATCGCCATTACTTTGCGTATCAACTAATGAAAAATGGTAGCTTCCCAGAAGATATGCTCAAAAATCCCGGCAAGCAAATGCGCAGTGTATGGAGCATCCCCACTCCCACGCCCTCAGAAAAAATTTTTGGTAAGCATCCGGCACAAAAGCCCCTTGCTTTGCTTATGCGTATTCTGATGGCATCTTCTAAAGAAGGTGATGTTATTTTGGATCCTTTTGCTGGGGCGGGCACCACAGGCATCGCCGCCCTCAAACTCGGCAAAAGGCTTTTTATCGGCATAGAGAGAGAAGAAGCTTATTTAGAGATAGCCCGCAAACGAGCAGAGCATCTCATCTCTCAATCTCAACTCTTTCAGTAATGTCAGATATAGCCTGGCAAGCTATATTTGAAAAATACGGAATACACAAGCACGACTTCTCTCAAAGACCGTACTTCTTGAGCGCAGACCAAATAAAAGCCGCCACTCAACGCTTCAAGCGCACCTCCGATAGAGAAGTGCGCATCTTATGCAAGCAGGACCACCGAGATGAACGACCCCAAATATTTGTGCAGCATAATCTTTTTATTTTGCCCGTGAAAAACGGGGAATATGCTTTGCTACAGGGAGAAGGCTATGTAGATATTCCAGAGATAGAGAACCCCGTTGTAGATTACTCCCCTCAGCTCCCCTTTCCCTTATATAGCAGCCACATCGGGAACTCTGAAATGCAGCATCTGGACTACGCTTACGCTATCAGCATTATCAGAGACTTCGTAGGCGACCCGACCTTGGTACTCACTATCCGGGGGAGAAAGTATACACCACCTTTTGACTTCTATTTCGGGCAATATAAAGAACCAATCCATGTGGCAAGCGTACAAACAGAAGTCGATGCGGGATACGAAGGAAAAGAAAGGCTCGTTCTAATAGAGGCAAAAAATAGAAGTAAAAACAATGTAATCATTCGCCAGCTTTATTATCCATTTCGCCAGTGGACTACCCATGTCGCCCAGAAATCAGTTAGTGTGATATTTTTTGAGAAAAAGGGTGATGAGTACAAGCTATGGCTATTTGAGTTTGAAGAGCCTCAGCGATATGACTCTATCAAGCTGGTGCGCAGTGCGCGTTACAGAGTGACAGATTTTCTGAGAAATGGAGGGGAATAGCCCCAACGCTGTGTATATGCTTTTGTTTTAGGGTGTGGCGGCGGCGCCGAAGGCGCCGCCGCCACACCCCCATCAGAGAACCCACGCACGACAGTCCTTTATACTCACTACCAGTGAAGCGCAAAAAGGAAAGAGCAAACGCACGGCTCAATTCCTGCCCTCATGCGATAGAAAAAGCGCATATCAGCGCAGCCAACGGAAAAATATCCCCATCCCTATCACTCCTACGCCTAAGTACCAGGGAGGCAATCCATTTTTCACCCATGCAATCAATCCAAAAGTGACCGCATAACCTGTAGCACTGCCCAAGAGCCATAAAATAACTTGGCGGATAGAAAGCTTCGGCTGTACCTTTTGGATAAAGGCGGTCCATTGATGTGCTGGGGTACCCCGTCCGAGCATCGTCACCAGTACGATAGCCACCGTGGTGAAAGCTACTGTCGCCAGATAACTCTCCGGAAAGCGCCAATTTAATCCCAGTCGAAAAATCAAATATCCAACCATAGGGGCTATCAGTGCCGTGATTTCGCTGAAAATGGTCAGCCGTCGCCAAAACCATCGTAGGAGCAGTACTAAGCCCGTTCCTGCACCAGACTCTAAAAGAAAGTTCCATGCGCCAGCTACGCTGGTCATGAAAGGAACAATAGCGACACTAAGTCCAGCCAAAGCTATTGTACTCCATAATCCAGCTTGCAGGGCTTTCTCCTCAGGGAGTCCGAGGTCTCGAGCGATGTATGAAGCGCCCCAGTTGAAGTGTGTAGAAAGGGTACTCATATAGGCGCCTGTAAGCCCGACTAACAAAACTATTTGTTCTATGGGAGAAAGAAAGCGCTTTGCCATGAGAAGGTAAGCGGATTTGGGATCGGGTACGGTGGGGAAGACAACCAGAGAGGCGAGAGCCACTGCATACCAGGTGATGGGGCGCACTGCATAATGCAAAATCTGAAAGAGTGCCAGTGCCTTTTGGGCAGCGCTGGGGGAAGGGGTAGAAGCCATGCGTTGGAGGATGTATCCGCCTCCCGCAGGCTCAGCTCCAGGA
>CAZZMF010000146.1:0-1316 GCA_964655255.1 uncultured Sphingobacteriaceae bacterium | reverse complement strand
GCTCCAGGATACCAGCTTGCCCACCACTGCAGCCCCAGAAAAGCTAAAAGCGCTAAATATCCCCACCCTTCTCCTGCGGGGAAAAGCGACCATGCTTGCTCAGGAATGGTACTCATATCCACTTCCATGAGCACCCGCACCATGAGTATAGTTGTGCTCGTAAGCGCCAGCGCAAACTGGATCACATCTGTCCAGACCACACTCCATAAGCCCCCCCATAGTGTATAGAGCAGCGTGATTAGCGTACTCACTCCTAAGAGCCCATAGCTTTCTTCTGGGGAAAGCCCGACGAAAGCCTCCAGGACAGTGCGCATAGCAGATTGTACCCATCCAAGAATGATAAGATTGATGAAGCCGCCGAGCCAGAGAGCCCGCACTTTGCGCAGGAGAGTGGCGGCTTCGCCACCATATCGTAGAGTGAGTATCTCGCTATCTGTAAGGACGCCACTTCGTCGCCAAAGAGGAGCAAAAACTACTACGCTTAGCATGCCTCCGATGAGCATATTCCACCAGCGCCAGTTAGCGGCGAGGCCCCCTTCACGCACGTATTCAGTGATGGCGAGCGGCGTATCTACGGCGAAAGTCGTTGCTACCATGCTAAGGGCAGCTAAGCCCCACGGTAGGCGCCGCCCCGCTGCAAAGTAGCCTTCCACAGTTCCTTTTGTGCGCTGCCGCCCCCACCAGCCTACTAATAGGCTGACCGCATAATAACCCCCCAGAGCCCAGAGCATGCACAAAGATGCTATGGCTTTGGAAGGTTACCTGAGTGCAGAGTAATAGTGGCGCATTACTTTGTTTTTTGAGAGTGAGCGCCTAAGAAGGAAGTCGCCTATTGCCAGAGCACGAAAAGCGTGAAGCGCAGGGTATTTTGCAGGGGGTGATTTTGCACCAGCGAGGTAAGATAGGCTACATCCACCCCCAGCCGACGAAACTGAAAGCCTGCGCCAAGGGTGATGAAGCGGCGATTGCCTTTCATAGGGTCTTCGTAGAAAAAGCCTCCGCGCACTTTGAAGAGGCGGTTGTAGTCGTACTCCGCGCCGATGCTCCAGTAGATCTCTGAAAGCTCTTCACGCCATCCGCCGGGAGCATCGCCGAAGCTTTTGAACATCCCTTCCAGCAGGGGCACTTGGGCAGCGCCGCCAGCCGAAGGCACTAAGAGTTTATTGAAGTCGTTGGCAAAGGTGAAGCTATTGAAGTCATCCATTTTGAAAGTGAAGGAATAGCCAAGGCGCAGGTTAGTAGGAAGGAAATCGCGCTGACCAGAGGCGCTATATGCCATTTTAGCGCCGATATTGGAGATGTGGGCGCCCCAACGG
>CAZZMF010000145.1:0-4022 GCA_964655255.1 uncultured Sphingobacteriaceae bacterium | reverse complement strand
GCACGAGATATTGATGCCCTAAGCAAATCCCCAGCAGCGGCGCCACCGGCGCAGGTCGCAGCAGTGGCGGTAGCACTTCTGCTAAATACGCCGGATGCCCCGGTCCCGGACCAATCACAATCCCAGACCACGGATAATGATAAATCTCCGCAGGAAGAATATCATCCGCTGGACGCACCGTCACTTCTGCGCCAGCTAAGCGAAGTAACGAAACGATATTGTAGGTAAAAGAGTCGTAGTTGTCTATCAGCAGAATGTGCAGCCGTTCGCTTTCTTTCATAAGCCCCGGATGAGCCGGTTCAGGGGTACTTCTTCCCGATACACGGCGCGCAGCTTCCCTGTTCGGTCATACACGTAAATAGTCGGCGCCACACTGTAGCCAAAGAACCCATCAAACTTGAAGTCTTTGTCCCGCAAGACGAATACGTTAGGGAGCCCTTTGAGATAAGTCTCTTGAAACTTTTTTATGGCATCGGCGGTCTCAGTGGATACCCAGATTTGCTGGAAATCCTTGAGGGCATTGGCATTTTCACGCATGAAAGTCGCCTGCTTCTGGCAGTGATCGCAGTAAGGGTCAAAAAATATAACGATACGCCCACGCTGCGCAGGCGGGAGGTCCTGATCTGTGAAGGGTTTTCCATCCAGCGTATAAAGCAAAAAACGCGGGAACTGCTGAGCAGGCGGATACTTTTCTGGCTGGGCATACAAGAATGCCAGACCAATAAGGGCTACGAGAGTAGGTCGCATAGGTCAAATGTATGCAAAAATCGGGGCACTTACCTTTGTGGAATGGAGCGTTGGGGCAGTCGGCTCGGGGCGCTTCTGGCTCTGATAGGCGGCGCTGTTGGCTTGGGAAACTTTCTGCGCTTTCCCTTTCAGGCGGCGAAGTGGGGCGGTGGGGCGTTCCTCGTGCCCTATCTAATCGCCCTCTTTGCTGTCGGCTTACCCCTGGTATGGATGGAAATGGCGCTTGGACGGGCAGGCACTCGCTACCACGGACAAAGCGCCCCAGAACTCCTACACAACCTCCTTGGCAAACCCGGCTGGTACATAGGCTTACTCGGCGTGTATATTAGCGTCAGCGTCGGAAGCTATTATGCGTATCTGACAGGATGGACCTTAGGCTATACTTACCACGCGCTGATAGGCACTTTCTCAAACATGTCGCTGAAAGCCGTGGAGGCATTTCACGATGAGTTTCTGCATTCACAAGGGGTGATTTTTTGGATATTGACTTGGGCACTGACCGGCGTAATATTGAGCCGAGGGCTTCGACGCGGCTTAGAAGCGGTCAATCTATGGGGCATGCCGCTTTTATTCCTTTTGGCGATAGGGATCGCTATTGGCGCTGTATGGACAGGCGACACCGGACGCTGTGCTACTTGCGACTCCCATGTAGGTATAGCCTACCTTTTCACGCCGCGATGGGAGGAGCTATCCCAACCTGCCGTGTGGCTTGCGGCGACGGGACAAGTGTTTTTTTCGGTGGGGGTGGGATTTGCCATGTATCCTGTGTATGCAGCCGCAGCCCAGCGCAGCGACCCCGTCCGTGAAGGCACCCAGACGATTCTGGCAAATACCTTCGCCGAGGTGGGGCTGGGGGGACTGATTGTGATACCGCTGGCAACGGCATTTTTAGGACTGGAATATGTAAAAACTCAAGCCGGCTTCGGGATGGGCTTTGCGGTCATGCCGTATGTGCTGACCGAATGGGGCGGTCGCTGGCTGGTAGCGGCATGGTATGTGCTACTTTTTTTGGCGGCTTTGAGTTCGCTGCTGGCGATGGGCTGGGTGGGGATGACCTGGCTCGCAGCTGTGCTGGGAGGCACGCCTACGCGTTGGACATGGGTATATGTAGCAGGCTCACTTCTGCTCGGCATCCCCGCTGTATTCGGCTACCAAACGGGAGCACTGGACCTGTATGACCACATCAGTGGCACCATAGGGCTTGTATTGGCGGGGATAGCTCACTGGTGGGCATTTCACCGCAGTGGCGCATGGAATGCCCTGACAAAAGAATCCCCCCAAATCAGCCATCCTGCATGGCGTGCCCTCATGCGATGGCTGCCACCGATTTTTCTTTTCGCCCTGCTGATAGGAAGCCTCTTCCAGCCAGAAGGCGGCCATTGGAGCCAAGCTTTCCATCACTTCTTTACCACAGGGCAGTGGCTTTGGTCTGCCGATGCTCTCCCCCTGCAACTCAGCCGCAGCCTCGGGGTTTCTGGTTGGAACGTAGCCGCCTTAGCCGCTCTTATCACACTCGCCCTAATCTTCATAGGTTTGCGCAGGCGTGCGTGAAAAGGAATGGGATTGGCGGGGCTTATGGCACGGATTGCCCCCCAGAGAAAAGCCCTACCTACGAATACTTTTTCTCCTGACAGGCGCTACCCTATTATGGGCAATCGCCGGGTGGGCATACCGATATGATTTTTCAGAAGCACTTGTCCCCTTTGCCTTTCAAGAAGAGAGCATAGAGCCTATCCAAGAAGTAGAGGTCAACTTCCGAACTTACCTTGTGGAGGCGCCTATTCGGCGGGCTTTCCAAATACATACTGCGGATATTCTTCTACCGCGGTGGTGGAGCTTCGGTATTGGCTGGGTCGCTGGGGTGCTCGGCTGGGCATCCCTACTGACGGCAGCCAGTCGCGCCAGTGGGTTTGTGCCGTATGTAGTGTATTTCGCCTGGGTGGCATGGGTATTTTTGAGCAGGGCAGCCCAGTTTTGGATTGGGACGGATCCGTTTTATGTGGTCTCTTTGGGGCTGTCGCTGGTGGTGCTTCTGCCGATATATATGGTAGGGGCGGGGTTGTGGCGCCTACGGATCGGTGCCACAGCGGTTCTGAGTGCTGCACTCATCGCCGTAGTCTTAGGCGCCCCTGCGTTCTGGCAAGGTGCAGAAGTGCTTTATACGAGTATCTCCGCCCCAGCCGTCATAAGCTACGCCGCCGCGGGCATCGCAGGCTTACACGTCCCGATAGCTTTACTGACGACGCTAATCTATCCGCCGGCTCTGCGCTTTCAGCGCATGCAGGGGCTGTATGTCCTCACAGCAGTCAGTATACTCCTGATAGCTGCTCTGCTCCTTTTGCCCATGGAAATCGCCTACACAACCACGATAATAGCGGTCGGTGTGGGAATGAGCCTTGCCTTCATCGGGCTGCAACCTTACTACCCTATTCTGGGAGAGAGTCTTCGCCAACCGACGGCATTTTTCTGGGGATGGGGCGGACTTGTGCTGATAGGCATGGGAGCTTTTGGCTTTCACGCGTGGAATCATCAAGACCTCTATACCTATCGCACGGCTGAGTTGTGGCGAGCGATGGTGATTGGAGGCACAGGCAGTATGTTCATTTATCTCGCATGGAACTTCCTTCCTCTGTGGCGAGCAGGCAAAGTCTACTACTGGGAACTCAGCCGCAGTGTGCGCCTACCACTGGCGGTGGTGTACTTTCTCGCTGTGGGGGGTGTGGTATTTAGTGAAGCTCGCAACGACTGGCCCACGACGCGTCTCCCCGCCCGAATATATGCTGTGAGCCGAGCCGAAGCCGCCCTCGTCGGCAAACGCTGGGAGGAAGCCGAAGCCCTGTATAGAGAAGCTTTGTACCTCCTTCCCTTTGAGGCAAAAATCAACTACAACCTTGCCCGGCTGGAAGCCCAACGCAAAGAAGCCTTAGAAGCCGCCACCGATAAATACGAACGCGCCCTCCTCAGCAAGCCCCTTTTACCCGCAGCGCTTCAAGCCTCCGCTGTCTGGCTGGCTCTGGACCGTCCTGTACGAGCCCTGCAAATCCTCCAAAGCTATTATCACCGCTTCGGGGGCGGATGGGTACTCTGTAATCAACTCGCCTACGCCTTCTACAAGGTCAAGCAGTTAGACTCTGCCGCCTATTACTGGAAGGAGGCCATCCGCCAAGCCCCCGGGCAACCCCAACCCTACGCTCATTTAGCCCTGCTGTACGCTACCTACGAAAAGCCCACATGGGCAACTAAGGTAGCCGCGCACATTGCCGATTGGGCAGACC
>CAZZMF010000144.1:0-4057 GCA_964655255.1 uncultured Sphingobacteriaceae bacterium | reverse complement strand
TCTCTGGATCAATAATGCTGGCACTGAGCCCTGGGATACGATTTTCTGGTACGGAACGAAGGGGTGGGTCGGCATCCCTTTGTATGTGCTTGTAGCGGTTTGGCTTGCATGGCGGGAGCGACAGCGGGCTCTCCGCATATTGCTTTTGACGGCCCTATCGGTGATGAGCGCAGACTTGGTGAGCGGAAAAGTCCTCAAACCTGCCATAGGACGCTTGCGTCCTTCGCATGATCCCGCTCTCGCAGGAAAGGTCCGCCTATTACACGGATACAAGGGCGGCTTTTATAGCATGCCCTCGAGTCATGCCGCTAACACCGCCGCCGGCGTCACCACACTGGGTATGCAAACGCGGCATCCTATTATCTGGACAGTCGGCATTTTGTGGGCGTTTCTCCATAGCTTTACGCGGATGTATTTAGGGGTACATTATCCCAGTGATATTCTGGTGGGCTGGATTTTGGGTATGTTCGTTGCGCTCATGGTCATAAAGGCATCCAAGTCTCTCTATGCTTGAGCATCCGGTTTTGTGGGCATTTATAGCGCTGGTGGGGTTGTACTTGGCGTTGGACTTAGGGCTTTTGCACCGGAGTAGGCGGGCGCTCACGCTTCGCCAAGCCGCTTGGCAGTCGCTGCTAATAGTCTTGATAGCGCTGGCATTTGGGGTATTTGTATATACACAGAAGGGACGCAGTGCTGCCGCCGAATACTACTCCGCCTACGTGATGGAATATGCCCTGTCTATGGACAATATTTTCGTCATTATGCTCATTTTCCGATACTTTTCCATAGAACCGCAGTTTTATCACCGGGTACTTTTCTGGGGGGTAATCGGCGCGATGGTGATGCGGGGCATTTTTATTTTCGCTGGCGTCCTACTTATCAAAAAGTTTCACTGGGTTCTCTATATTTTCGGAGCTTTTCTGGTGTGGGCGGGCACAAAAAATCTGTTTTTCCGTTCGGAAGCTCCGCCCGACCTGGGAAAAAATCCAATCCTACGAGTTTTGAGCCGGTACCTTCGCATCACTACTGCTCCGCATGAAGGTAGATTTATTATCCGAAAGGACCGCAAGAGATTTTTTACCCTTCTCGCACTTTCCTTGATGATGGTGGAGCTTTCAGACCTGATATTTGCGATAGACTCTATTCCGGCGGCATTTGCGATCACGCAGGATGAGGATATTTTGTTTAGCTCTAATATCCTTGCGGTGATGGGGCTACGGTCTATGTTTTTTCTACTGGCAGCCGTGATAGACCGCTTCTGGGCTTTGGAATACGGTATTTCTATCGTGCTGATAGGCATCGGACTTAAGATGTACCAATCGCTTGTGGGCTTGCATCTCTCTGCAGAAGTGTCTTTGGCATTTATTTTGGGTGCGTTGGGGATGAGTGTGTTGATTTCGCTAGCTTTTCCGAAAAGGCATGCCACGAGTGCTACCTCATAAACGGCTCGGTACCCGAGGCCCTTGGTTGGTGCTGCTGCATGGATACATGGTAGATGGTGGGATGTTCATGCCCGTGGAAGGGGCGCTCATGCAACATTATCGCCTGATCATTCCCGATCTGCGAGGCTACGGAAGCGCATGGAACTGGGAGGGACCTTACACTTTCATGCAGCGGGTACAGGATGTGGCTGAGCTTATTCAAGCGGTGTCGGATACGCAAACCGCTTGGGTACTTGGGTATTCTATGGGGGGTGCGCTCACCCAACTTCTTCTACGGGAATATCCCCATCTTGTAGAGGGGGTCATTTTAGCCTGCACTTTTGCTTACAAGCCTCTCACGAGGATAGAACAGTGGCAAGGGCAACTGCTGCCGCGCCTTTTGCGGATGCTTCCGCCCGCTTCTCTGGCGAATCTCCTGTATCCCCAAGCATTCGGGTCAGAGACCTTTCCCCCCGAAGTCATAGAGTGGTACAAAAAAGCCCTCCAACGCACCCGATTAGAGGTGCTGCTGGCAGACGCAGAGAACATTTTCAAGTTTGATGGGCGCCCCTTTCTCAGCAAAATCCAAAAGCCTACCCTCGTCATAGGCGGCACTGCAGACCTTATCGTGCCTGTGCATCATAGTCAGCTTCTGGCAGAGAAAATAAAAGGAGCGCAGCTTATTTTATATCCGGGGGCAGGGCATGCACTGATTTTCACCCACCGCAAACCCTTCGTTCGGGATGTGCACCGCTTTATTCTTCGGGCACTTCATACATTTGAATCACCCAATCCGCACTCCGTCCAGTCTCAATCTCTGCAATGATAGCTTCAATAAGGGGCTCTTTGGCTGGGTCGTAGGTGAGCTTGAGGTCAGACCCATAGAAGCGCGCCACCCCCTGCCAGAAAGCCGCCTGTAATCCCCCTAAGTAATCCTGAATAAGCCGGTAGGCATTTATGCCAGTTTCCCGATGGATGAGTTTGATGAGGAGGATACCTTGCGTCACGGTCATTTCGCGCAGAATAGGTTCATACCGCTCAAAAAGTTCTTTTTTGAGCTGTTTGGCGTAGCGCTTATAGTCGCGGCTTTTTTCGCCCAGGCGGGCGCGTTCATTATCAACTTCTCGGACGATACGAGCGGCTTCTTTGGCGAGAGGATAAACAAGATGGACATTACGGCGCAAGCGGTGAAAAGCTGCCCACTGCTTGCGCACTTCGGCAATCCGTTCAGGCGGAGGAGCTTCGGCTATGATTTCTACCGGATCCATGACCGCTATGGGTATGCTATCAGGACCTAAAAGCAAACGGCGCGTTCCCTGCGCATAAAGCACCGTAGCGAAGGGGATGAAAAATTTTGCTACCTTTGTGAAAATATGGCGTTGGCGCATGAGCGCGTTTTTGGGCAGCGAGCGGAGGCGGTGGTATGGGCAACAGCGCCTTATAAGGCTTACATAGAGACCTACGGCTGCCAGATGAACTTTGCAGACAGCGAACTGGTAGCGGGCATACTGCAAGGTGCAGGCTATGGCTTCACTCAGAACGCCGCCGAAGCAGACCTCGTGCTTATCAATACCTGTGCGATCCGCGAACACGCAGAGGAAAAAATCTGGCAAAGGCTAAAATACTTTGCTTCGCTCAAACAAAAGCGCCCCCACCTTATCGTAGGGGTCATCGGGTGCATGGCAGAGCGGCTCAAAAAAAAGCTCTTAGATGAAGCGCCCGTTGTAGACCTTATTGCTGGACCCGATTCCTATCGTCATCTTCCGCAGCTCATTCGTCAGGTAGAAGAAGGCTCCAAAGCCATTCATGTGCTACTGTCTCGGGAAGAGACATATGCGGATATAGCACCGCTGCGCCTCTCCCCTACCCGCGTCAGTGCTTATATCTCTATTATGCGGGGCTGCAATAACATGTGTTCTTTCTGTATCGTGCCCTTTACACGGGGACGAGAACGCAGCCGTTCATGGGAAAGCATCGTAGAAGAAGCCCGCACCCTCAGCGAAGCAGGCTACAAAGAGATCACCCTCTTAGGACAGAATGTAGATTCCTACAACGATAGAGGAGTGCGGTTTGCGCAACTTTTAGCCAAGGTAGCCGAAGCAGCCCCCCAGTCTTGGATTCGTTTTGCTACCTCGCACCCTAAGGACATGCTGGATGAAGTGCTGGAGACTATTGCAGCTTATCCAAACCTGACCCCATATATTCATCTACCTGTGCAGGCGGGCAGTGATGCCGTCCTCCAGCGCATGAACCGCGGCTACACTGCGGAATGGTACCTACGGCGCATAGAAGCCATTCGGCGATATTTGCCTGATGCGGTGATTTCTACGGATATTATTGTGGGCTTTTGTGGAGAAACAGAAGCAGATTTTCAGGCGACTTTGGATTTGATGGAGGCAGCGCAGTTTGACGCGGTGTATCAGTTTATGTATTCGGAGCGTCCGGGGACCTTGGCGGCGCGACGCTATGCCGACGATGTGCCCCCAGAAGTGAAACATGCTCGCTTGGAGAAGGTTATCGCCAAAGCCCAAGCCCTTAGCTTGCAGCGTAATCGCTTACAGATAGGCACCCGCCAGCCCGTGCTAATAGAGAAACCGTCTCGGCGCGACCCGCAAGATATGATGGGACGCACCTTT
>CAZZMF010000143.1:0-4061 GCA_964655255.1 uncultured Sphingobacteriaceae bacterium | reverse complement strand
TCTATCATGTCGGGGGGGCTTCTCTGGCACAAGGCAGCCCTCAGAAGACTTATTACAATTTCCGCAATAGCTTATACCTCCTTTGGGAAAACCTTCCTGAGCCAGAGCGGCGATGGCGCGTGGGGTGGCGCATGTTATTGGACGCCCCAGCGGCTTTATACTTGCTTATGAAGGGCGGCTTCAAGCACTTTTGGGCAGTGATACGGGCTCATCGGGACTTTTACAGGTATCGCCAAAAGCCCCCTATACTTTCCTCAAGCCTCCCTCGCCCTGCCTACCGTTCGCTGAAGGGCGTTCTACGCTATCCATTCGTTTTGACAAAGCGCCCTTATCGTACACTCCCTCTTGAATGTTAGCCGTGCCGTATGAAAGGACTGATTGTAACCGGCATCCATACGGAAGTCGGTAAAACGTGCGTAGCAGCGACCTTAGCAGCTGGCTTAGGCTGGCATTATTGGAAACCCATTCAAACGGGAAGCCCGGCAGATACCGACACTGTACGCCAGTGGGGCATTCCTACCTATCCTGAGCGGTATAGGTTATCCTTACCTGCGGCGCCGCTGGTCGCCGCTCAAGTAGAAAATCGCTTCATAGATTGGACATACCTGGCTGCTCCTCCCCCCGCTGAACCCCTCATCATAGAAGGCGCTGGTGGGCTGTATGTGCCTATCACCGAGACGCACTTTATGATAGACCTATTTGCAGCATGGGAGCTCCCTGTGGTGCTTGTCGTGCGTCCCTATCTTGGTGCTATGAATCATACTTGGCTCTCTCTTATTGCCCTCCGAGAACGGCGGATGCACCTCGTGGGCATCATCCTAAATGGATTAGTCGGGGATCCCAGTGAAGCGTATTTTGAGAAGGCTTTTGAACCGATCGGCAAGCTATCGTGGTATAGAGATGATTTTGAGCCGCGTCGTGCCTTTATAGAGAGCGGATTAGCGGAGAGTCTGCGGGCAAAGGGTATATATATGCACCGGTGATTATTTTGTTTTACACCTTGTGCGTGTCCTTGTAGCCATGAGTGGGGGCGTAGATAGTAGCGTAGCTGCTGTATTGCTTAAGAAAGCTGGGCATGAGGTGATTGGCTTGACGATGAAGACGTGGAGCTATGAAAGCGCCGACATCCCCAAACGCAAAAATACTGGCTGCTGCAACTTAGATGATATCAACGATGCTCGTAGTGTGAGTGTGGCGTATGGATTTCCGCATTATGTGCTGGATTTGCGGGAAGAGTTTGGGCAGGCGGTGATAGACCACTTTGTGGCAGAGTATTTGGCAGGGCGTACGCCTAACCCTTGCATTCTTTGCAATACCTACATCAAATGGGATGCCCTTCTGCGTCGAGCACATCAACTTCGATGTGATGCGATAGCCACGGGCCATTATGCCCGAATCGGATACGAGAATGGGCGATACTTTATCCGGCGTGCAGCCGATTTGACAAAAGACCAATCGTATGTACTGTGGGGACTTTCGCAAGAAGTTTTAGCACAGACGATTTTTCCCCTTGGCGAGTATCAAAAAGCTGAAACGCGCGCCCTTGCTGCGGAATGGGGGCTTTCACGCGTTGCTACGAAGAAAGACTCCTACGAGATTTGCTTTATTCCCGAAGGGGATTACAGGCAGTTTTTGGAGAAAAAAGCGCCGGAGGTGTTGGCGTCTCTGCGGGGCGGGGAGATTCGCCATGTGGATGGGCGGGTCGTTGGCACCCATGACGGATATCCTTTTTATACGATAGGGCAGCGGCGCGGACTTCCTGCTTTGGGCACTCCCCATTATGTAGTGGATATCCAGCCCCAGACCAATACCATCGTCGTGGGTCCTGAGCCATACTTGCGTCAGCGAGTGTTATACATGCGTGATGTGGTTTGGCACAAATATCCTGCCTTACCTGAAGAGGGTTATCCTGTGCAGGTGAAGATTCGCCACATGGACCCAGGGCATACGGGACGATTATTTTCTGTACCTAATGGGGGCGTCAAAGTGGTCTTTGATGAAGGGGTAAAGGCTATTACGCCGGGGCAAGCCGCTGTCGCTTATGAAGGCGACGATATGGTCGTAGGGGGGTGGATAGAACGCAGAGGCGACCTTTAGTACCTTATCCGGCGAGGACGCTATAGGTCTGCCCGTGCGCAGTGAGCTGCCCAATAGCCTCTGCCAAACGCGTTAGAAGAGGTTCTAAATACGGGATAGCTTCCTCTTCTGGACGATGGAGAAGGTTCTCTATTTCTGTCAATAGCCCCGGCGCTACAGCGTCAAAGTCCCATAGCTCTGACAGCCGCGGCAGTATGGGATAACGGCGCAACACTTCCCATGCATCCAAAAGGTGGCGATGGCGTGTACCCTCCCAAATATCCGTAACCAGAAGCTCTCGTACAAAGCGCTCTGGCGGAAACTCCATCAGTGTGCCCAGTCCTGCCCATATTTCTAAGTTCCACTGGGCGGCACGGAGGGCGACTTTGGCGGTCCAAAACTTTGCCAGGTGGGTGAGCAGGCGAAATATCGCATACCGTTCGGAGTAGGGGGGCTTTTCCAACCAGACGGTTTCCAGCCACTGCTCGGTGAGCCAAGCGAGGGCGCCTGCCCATTTGAGTTGGGTGTAATGGTGGGCCAGTTCATGCCGAAAAAGGGGCTGATCTACGAGGAAGCGTCCGAAGAGTCGCCGCTGCTGAGCGAAGCGATAGGCTTGGGCAAGGGCATGCAGCCCATGAGCGACAACCCCGATGCTGTTGGCTACCCGGGAGAAGTTGAGAACCTCCATAATGTAGTAAATGCCTTGGCGGGCTTCGCCGATGAGATAGGCTTCGGCGTTGTGGAACTCCACTTCGCCGGTGGGGACGCTACGGGTGCCGATTTTGTCTTTCAGTCGGCGCACGAGGTAGTTACGCCCTGGCGTGTAGAGGCGTTCGCGAGGTACGATGAAGAGTGCTATTCCCTTGACGCCGGGGGGGGCGCCCACTGGACGGGCAGCGACGACCGCCAAGTCTGCCCCGACATTGCTGGCGAAGTACTTTTCGCCAGTGAGAGTCCAGAAGGCTCCATTCGTTTGGGCTGTGGTCTGCACATTAGCGCCCAAGTCAGAACCGCCGCCTATTTCGGTCATCCACGTCGCCCCTTGCCCAAAAGGTGGCTCATGCCGAGAGAGCAGCGACAAAAACTCTTCCCGCCGCTCACCCGTGTAGTACTTGTAGATTGGTACCCATGCCGAAAATGTAACTGTATAAGGGCAGTACAAGCCAGGGTCATAGTACGATGTAATGAACCCCAGTTGAAAGCTCAATCGCCAGTCGTGCCTTTCGGCTACTTCATACAAAATGCCAGCGGAGTAGCCGGCGCCAAGCAGGTAGGCATAACTGGGCGGATATAGGATTTCATCTATGCGTTCGCCTGTGGGACTGAACTGCCGCAGATGGGGCGTGCCTAAGCGATCTATGGCGATGGAAATAGCGGCGCCTTCGGTTTCCCACCAAGCTTGATAGGCATAGACGCGCTCAGGAAGCGTCAGCCCAAGCTCTTCTGAGAGAAAGGCACTGGGACCTCCGAGGAGTATATTTTCCTTCATGGGACGGAAAGTAAGACTTTTTGCTCACTTATAGGGGTAGCTGGGCGGCTATTTCTACCTTGCGGACCGCTTCCTCTAAGGGTATGCCTTCAGCCTGGGTACGCTCCCGCCGGTCGCGGATAGAGACGGTACGCGTTTCGGCTTCCTTCGCGCCCACTACCCATATCAGCGGCACTTTTTCCAGTTCGGCTTGTCGTATTTTTTTGCCAAGCTTCTCATCGGATGTGTCTAATGCACCCCGCAAACCCGCAGCCTCTAAGGCATGTAGCACTTCTTGAGCGTATGCCATTACTTTCTCGCTCACAGGTAAAACCTTTACCTGCACGGGGGCAAGCCAAAGCGGCAGTTCACCTGCGGTGTGCTCTAAAAGCACGCCAATAAACCGCTCAAAAGACCCCAAGATTGCCCGATGGATCATCACTGGGGTGTGGGGGGCGCCGTCTGGTCCGATGTATTCCAGACCGAAACGCTTCGGCATGGAGAAATCCAACTGTAT
>CAZZMF010000142.1:0-4092 GCA_964655255.1 uncultured Sphingobacteriaceae bacterium | reverse complement strand
GCCCAGAAATGTAAGGATAAGTCGTGCCATCCGGCATCGTCTTCTTTTTAGCTACCATCACATTCCCCTCGTTATGAGAGGAGTTGACATTAGCAAGAGAAACTTTCGTGAGATAACCGATAGCGATAGCTTTACTCATATTCTCTTAGTTTTTGGGTTCTGCGGAAGCTTCTGCGGTTTGGGACCTTTGAAGGAATCTATTCATTGCATAGATGGATAGAAGGGTTTTGAGGCGCAGCCATGGCATATCAGCGATACGCTCGCCTTTCTCTACCTCTAAGATGCGCTCGGGTACAGTAAGATTGAGGCGATACTGAACGTCATTGAGTACCCGCAGAAACTCATCTATGCTTTTAGCGTTGCGTAGGGCATAGAGGAGCCCCATGTCATTCTGTTTCTGGGCGGCTTCTCCGAGTGAATGCCCGAAGCCCGCCAAAATGCGTTTGATATCATCCGTCATACCATATACAGTTTGCAGGTATTGAGTCAGCACATCAAGGGTTCCCGAAACGAGAGGCTTTGGATTTTCCTCTTTCGCTCGGGCATCAAATAGAAACTCTTCCACTGCCGGTAGAGGATCCCCCATTTCCAAAATAGCTTTGGCGACCTTATCACGCCATATGGTCTCCATGCTATCACCCTGCTTTACCTGGAATTGTCTGAAAATATTAGCGAGATGGTTAGGATTACCCATATTTTTGCCAAGAACATTGAGCCAACTTTCGTACATTTTGTATAGCTTTTGAAACCTGCTAAACTCATAGAACGCCTGCATTCCAAAGGACTGTCCTGCTTTACCCGTAATCAAATAAAGAGTCAACGGGGTTGGGGTATCAGCTGAGTCTGCGCCCAATATAGCCGCGAGACAGCGGGAAGCTTCTTCTGTGAGTTCTTCAGGACTTTTGACATAACGGAAAAGCTCCAGCACGAGCCCCAGAGCCGTTTCATGCGTATATCGCCCTGAAAAAGCCAGTGGAGCGGTACCACTTTTGTCCCCTTTTGTGCGAAAGTAGTCTAAAACTTCCTTATGGAGACGATGCAGTTCTTCGGCTGTGGAGTGAAATACAAATATATGTATGATGTCTCCCCCTGCGCCTTCCATAACCATCCAAGATAGGCCGCAATCCCTGCCAGCGCACACCGCGGACATAAGTTGAGCCCTTGCTTTCCATAAGAGTAGAAGTTTGCAAACTTTGAGGGATCTACAATAAAAGGATAGATGTACATCGTAGCTCCAGTAGTAACCGAGGCGGCGCCACATATATCACAAGTGGCCTCTTTTTTGCTCCAAGAGAGGCTTATTTTGAATTCAGGGGGAGCGGTGAAAATCTCTTTTTCATCGCTCTTCATTTGCTCTCTAATGTGCTGAGGTAGCCCACTGATTTTAGTTTTCTGAGGTGATCCGGAAACTTTTATAAAGAGGTTTGCTGGGTAAATCCAGTTTCGCTTGTCGTACTCTTTAATCTCTCCTGTATGCTCGTCGTAATACCGCCCCTTATTCCCAGTAGACTGTATTAGCTTATCAAGTATCCATTGGAGCACGTCCTCTGGGGTGTAAGCGTCTTTTCCCAGCTCTTTATGGAGCACTACGATTCCTGTATCTATCCAGAAATTGCCTGTGGGCTTGCTGAGATCATCAAAGCTGACTGTAAGAGGAGTTATAGAAGAAGCTTTACTTGGCATGAAGCAAAAATACACAAATGCATAGAATCTCACTTCACCTCCACCATGCCGAAGCCCTGACCGTTTCTTTCGCCGAAGCCCGCTTGATACCCTACACGAAAGAGGGACATGGGTCCTTCATAGGTGAAAAATCCCTCATAGCCGCGCACCTGTACCCCATGAACCGTGACGAGGCGAGAACGCACCTGCACGGGCAAGAGATACACCTCCGCCTCTGAAAGGGTAATCCCCAGCAGATGGGCTTTACGCAGGAGATTGTCCCGAATGACCCGGGAAAAATGAGGGTCTTCTGGGGAGAGAAAGACCTTTCGCAGCTTGCCAGTGGCTTCGTCGGCTTCGCTTGTGGAGACGACGATCGGCGAAAGCGTGCGCAAAGGCATAGGCACCCGATCCGGCGTGGGCTCAGGCAGGACTTCCACCTGCTCAACCCGAAGAAGTAACTGTCCCAGCGCAACATCCGGCTCCTTCCAGATGCCTTGGAGGAGGGTCTCCATAAGCTGAGGAAGCGGCGAACTCACCTGCCAGTAAAGCGGCGCAGTAAAACGCAGCCCGTCTTTTTCTGGTTGAACTGCTGCCCCTTGCAGCCATGAAAAGGTATAGAGCTTGTAGCGGTGCCCCCCTGCCTGCCAGCCACGATCATGAAGTTGCTGCCCAAAAACAGCATTACCCGCATACACCCAACGGTAGAATAGCCCAATAAGTAGCTCAGGGTAACGCCAAGGTAAGAGTCTGGAACGACGAATAGAGAAAGTTATCCTAATGCGCATGCGGCAAAATACGGTTTTTTATGGGGCATACTTTTGCCGAAGTGGCGCGTTCTTTTGCTTTTTGAGCATGTAGTTTGCTCTCTGCCAGCGTTTTCTTCTTCCCCAGAAGACTGCACAACAGAAAATCAAACAGGAGGCTTTGGTATAATCTCCTCTGGCAAACTATTGCGTGGCGATTTACGGCAGGCTAAGCCCTGCACTTGCCCAACTGCCCGTTGCAGGTTGATATGCATATCCGATATCCAAAGATATGCTCTTATACCGAAGCGAGAGACCAGCCCCTACCCTCAGCACAGGCAGGCTGATGCCCCCACGCAAAACCAGCAAGTCATGCGGATTGTACACAAATGCCGTATGTACTTCTGGCGCATAGGCTTGGTGAGTGATTTCCGTCAGAATCTGTGCTGTTGGCACTGGTACGTATGCAAGTCCTATTCCGTATTGGATGTGTCCAGGGAGAAAGCCCCAGCCCCGAGCAAGGAGATTGTATCCATAGCCTCCAAGAAAGAGATGCTGCCCTATGCGAAAAGTAAAGCCTATGTCAGTTGTTCCTTGCCGCAAGCGTCCATATTCAGAGAAGTTTGTACTCAGCAGGCGTCCGCGTACAGCCAAGGTAAGCCTTCGCTGGAAAAACCGAGCTGCATATCCCAAGCCTATTTCCGTTTGGGTGATCTTATCAAAGCCCCACTGTTGGAGGAGGCTTGAGAGGGACTGGAGGCTGTCCCAAGAAAAAGCAAACCCACCTGAATAAAACTGTATTTCTGTCGCAGGCAAGAAAGTGGCTGTTTCTGCTGTCAGTGCCAGCCGTTTCTGAGGAAAAGCACTGGCGGGATTAGCGTTGAGCGGTTCATGAAGAAGGGCGGCTTGGGTATAGGCTACACCGAGTAGGTGCGGCGTGTAGTACTGGGCTGAGAGACCTATCGGCAGAAACAAAAGCCACCGCATCTTGAACAAAGTTAGGCTTTGATAGGATAGAGGATTTTTCATAGCGTGACCGTTGTACCTTTGCTGACATGAAACGAGCGCTTGTATGTGGGGCGGGCGGATTCATCGGGAGCCATCTTGTCAAGCGCCTCAAAGCTGAGGGTTTCTGGGTTCGGGGAGTAGACCTCAAGTATCCCGAGTTTTCTCCTACGCAGGCGGATGATTTTGTAATAGGGGACTTACGGGATCCAGCATTTTGTCGGAGCATTGTAGATGGACCATTTGACGAAGTGTATCAACTTGCGGCGGACATGGGCGGCGCAGGCTATGTCTTTACTGGCGAACACGATGCCGACATCATGCATAACTCCGCCATGATCAACCTCAACATGCTGGACGCATGCTACAGGCGCAACGTGCGACGGATTTTCTATTCCTCTTCGGCGTGTATGTACCCTGCCTATAACCAGCAAGACCCTCAAAATCCCAAGACTGCCGAACATACAGCCTATCCAGCGGATCCCGACAGCGAATACGGTTGGGAAAAGCTCTTCAGTGAGCGCCTATATTTAGCCTATCACCGCAACTATGGCATGGAAGTGCGCATCGCGCGCTATCATAATATTTTTGGACCCGAAGGTACATGGACAGGCGGACGGGAAAAAGCCCCTGCCGCTATCAGTCGGAAAGTCGCTCTCGCTAAACTTAAGGGCATACC
>CAZZMF010000141.1:0-4106 GCA_964655255.1 uncultured Sphingobacteriaceae bacterium | reverse complement strand
GTGTGGGATACTTACGTGCCCCGAAAGGATGGGCGGATCATGCACTTTGACATTATCGTGCCGGCAGAGGTGCGGGATACAGCGGTCATCTTCTCGTACGGACGGGCTTATCTTGCTACCAAAGGCGAAGAAGGACAACCCCTCAATGCACGCAACTGCCGGTTTTGCCATGTAGAAACCGTCCGTCCTGAGTGGGAGGAGGCTATCCGAAAACGGGGATACGCCATCTTTGAAATGGAGAACTGCGACTGAATGAAGCCAGAACAAAGGGGGGGGAAGGAATGTCCCCCCCTCTTTTCGTATTGTGTGTCTCAGGCAGAGGAAAAAGGAAAGGCGTCCTGTTTAGAGGGGTTGGATTTCTCTCACATTTTTTTTGTAATTTTTTGTAACTTTGCCAAAAGGAGGTAACTATGAAAGCTCGTGATTTACTTCTGGGCGTAATAGCCATGTTATTGGCTGGATGCGGTCCTATTGCCACTCCCTTGTCGTGGAGTTGTGCGCCTGTGGCTCCGATACCGCATCATGGAGAGGAGGGGCTTTCTGTGTTTGGCGGAGGTCAAGTGGGTCAGCCTTCATTGTTATTTGATGAGGATGTGAAGGGGAGGAAGATAACCAGGTCATCATACTTTTATGGAAGAGGGCAGGTAGGCGTTTCAGGGCAGTGGGAGCTTTTCCGTACTAACTTCTCTGTATGGGGCGCTGGAGGGTCAGGAGAGTATGAGGTACAACCTACTGATACTTCCATCAGAACCGTGCGGGACCAGTTTCGAGCTTTTCATTTTCAGTGGGATATTGGGGTAGCGCCTCGAGTGGGAGAGAAGACGCGTTTGGAGTTTGGCGTAGGGGCAGGTGGCGGGGCACAGTCCGGCAGCCGCTTAGAGGAAGGGTATGATCCTGGAGGATGGAGGGTAGGGAATGAATCGGCCTATCACTACCCGGTTATTACGGGAGCCTTGTTTGCTGGATTGGGCTACTCCCTGCGACCGGATCAGACTATTGGCTTTCGATGGTATCTAGTGGGATTGGGCACGGGATGGGTTTTATCTTATCGTTGGCGTTTTCTACAGGCGTATTTAAGCACCCAACCTATACCGTTGATGGCTATGCCTGCTGCACCCAACTGGGCTGTGGGACTTCAGGGGTATTTGCCTTTGGGAGAAGATTGAGCGGAAAAAGAGGAGAGGATAAGGGGGGGGGCGTTTTAGCCTAAAACCGTGAGAATAGAGTATAGCGTGAGATGGAGACAGAGTGAGAAAATCATCTCGAACGCTCTCTTATACCAACGCTGCGTATATGCTTTCGTTTTCGGGTGGCGGCGGCGCCAAAGGCGCCGCCGCCACCCCATGTAGTCTGCTCCCTTCCAGTATTTTATCCTTCGCACAAGGGCACACAAAAAAAGCAAATAGGGGGCTTTAGTATAAGGGGTGCCATACCCGTCAAGTGAAATCACCTCTACAGCAAAAACCCAAGTACAATAGCTATGGCTACACGTTGGTATCATACCAAAGACCCCCATTTGCTTTTCTATTGTGCAGGCTGGTGAGAAATAATAAAACGCTGGCAGAGAGTACGCTACATGGGGCGCGGCAGCGCCGAAGGCGCTGCCGCGCCCCACTCAAAAGGCAAAAGAATGCGCCACTTTGGTATCACAATCAAAAGGCGGGCAAAGTGCCCGCCCCTGTAGCCGTCCACCCGCTCACGCAGCAAGCCTATGCTTAGCGCAAAAGAGTAATTGTGCCGCTTTTGAGTACTTTTTCGCCGGTGAGCGTCTCTACTTCTATTACATAAGCGTAGGCGCCCTCTGGACAAGGCTTGCCGTCTTTTGTCCCATCCCAGCGGGCAGTAACATTTTCTCCCGTAGCGATAAGGAGCCCCCAGCGGTCATACAAGCGCCAGCGCAGGCTCTTTACCCCTCCGCGAATCGCCGGATACCATGTGTCGTTTATACCGTCGGCATTAGGGGTAAAGCTATTGGGGATGTAAATATCAAATGGCGCTACGACGACTATCATCCGCTGCGCTGAGTCCACACAAGCATTTTCTGCCGCTACCTGTACCAGGTAGGTGCCTGGCTGGCTATAAGCGTATTGCTGCTGGGCGCTACCTGGACGCTGGGACCCGTCTCCGAAGTCCCACAAGAGTAGCCCGCTGGCAGGGGTATTCGCAGTAAAATATACCAGTTGTCCAACCTCCACTGTATCGCTTGAAGCCGTCAAAGTCAGGGGGATGCGTCTCTCTGAGAAGGCAAAATAAGGATCTGCATAATCTGCCCAGTTAGATAGGCTCCATCCGCGGGGTATCGCCTGAGCAGGGGTAGGATACCATAAGACATTACGCCACTGAGCTGGCGCCCCCTTTATCGGGTCAGCCGGATCATAATACAAGCGCAGTTCAGCGGGGGCATCACCCGAAAGGCGGTCTATGTAGTGATAATAGAGGGGATTGACTTCGCATAGGTCAGGATGAAGCTGGTCGCGCGGGCGCCCTTCACTGGTGGGGTCTACATTAGCCATACGGACGGCGTACCTGTGGGGAGTAGCGTTACCGGGAATGATCTCTACGGGACGATAGCGCAAGGGCATATATCCCCCCACGGGAAAAAGGTAAGCAGCTGTCCGGTCAGTCGCTCGCTCCAGATAGCCGCCTATCTCACTGGATACAAAGCCATTTTGTCTGGTGATGGCGGTAGGGGAGGGGTTGCGTACAGCGGCGAAGCGATTTTGTGTGCGCAGTTCTGCATCGCCCAGTTCCAGTCGCTGGTCAATATACAGGTCTGTCTCCAGCACCTTTGGGGCTGTCCCTTCCAGCCGTAGAATGTCTGTCCGTATGGGAAAAGCGCCCCGCAGCGTCTGCTGTGCGCCATTCAAAATAAGGGTACCGGGCAGGGCAGCCGCTGGAAAGAGCTGCTGCGGGTCATTATTCTCTATGTCGCCGGCGATGTAAAGCGTACCCTGGTTGAGGAAGCGTCCGCCGGCTTGATTGAGCCAGCCGCCGGGACACCAGATGACGCAGCCCGGCTCGGCATAGAGCACCTCGCCTGTATTGGTAGCCAGCGGCTGGGCACTGAGAAAAGACAGCACTATGAGCCCCTCAGCGACGGAAACGAGACTGCGGTACATACGGCTGAAACTCGCGGGTTTGGGTGGTTTGATTTTTCATAAGGGACTGCTTGTAACTTCGGATTTCCTCCAGCGTATGACCGCGGCGATAGGCTGCACGCTGTGCCGGCGAAGCGCCGTAGAGTTCAGGATGCAGGTAACGTCCTATGTTGTCCGGCTCCTTTGGAATCTCCACAAGCTGCTGCTCAGGACGCGCTTGCCAGTAGGGGTCATTTCGACGGGCGATGACAAGCCAGGAGACCTCCATTCCGGGCTTGCCGCCCGCGATGACGAAGCGCCCGTTCTGGATTTTTTCCTTCACATACACAGGCGCATAATCACCGAGGCAGGTAAGGTGGTAGGAGTAATCGGTATTAAGCGCCTCAAAGTAGCCGGGCAGCTCCACGACTGCCTCCCCCTGTGCGTTCAGGGTAATCGTGCCGCGATACAGCGTATTCGGTTCTGGCCCCTCAGCACAGAAATGGCGCAGATAATGGGTAGCCGGCTTCTGTGGGTGATCTATTAGAAAGGACTTACTAGCGGCAGACATCGTCCCATAAATATCCACATCCCAGTCAAAAAGCCCTGCCACGCCACCCAAAATAGCTGCATCCCCAGCACTTCCGAATACGCCCACATCTGTATAGGGCGGATTGACAGCGGGCGGTGCCGGCACGCCGAATATCCCCAGGGCAGCCCATGCCCTACCGGTTACGCCGATCCCTTCATAGCCGTATGTTCCTACGACGCCGTACTGATTAGAAGGTGTGCCGGGGGCACTCCATCCAGCCGTGCCCAGTACGCCCACCTTGATCTGCGTTCCCCCCTCTGAAGCATCTGCCCAGAGGCCGTTGCGTCTGCCGACGGCATCTATGGCTTCACCGCTGGTGCCCAGTCCGAGGATCGTCGCCGGTGTAGTAATGCTGCCTCCGATAGCGATAAGCCCGACCCCATCACTTGCTGTATGGACAGCGATAGCCCCCGCTCCCGAAGTCTGTGATGCTAAAG
>CAZZMF010000140.1:0-4109 GCA_964655255.1 uncultured Sphingobacteriaceae bacterium | reverse complement strand
GTTCTAAGGTGTTATAGACCGTTGCGCGACTAATACGATAGCCTTTGCCTATGAGGTGGCGATGGAGCCCTTCGGCGTCAAAGTGGGTAAGCTCAGTGTAAATGGCTCGCAGAATTTCGTACCGTTCGCTTGTACGGCGGAGACCTTTTTGAGAGATGTAGTTTTCTAAGGCGATTTGTGCCTGCTCTAACGGCGTGGGCATTTTGTCAAAAATACATCAAAATACAAAAGGGCGATACGAGGTGCGCCCGTATCGCCCGCTGAGGGTTTGTATAAGGCTTTATGGCAGGAGGCTGAGTCGGGCACTGCCCATTTCGCTCCTCAGGATATAGACGCCGACTGGCAGACTCTGCGGCAGGCTGAAGTGCGGCTGCGTGCGGGAGACTTCACCTCGCCAGTAGAGGCGCCCCACGGCATCATATAGCTCCAGCATCACCTTCTTTCCATCCGGCAGGCACTGCGGAGCGAATGTGCCCCATCTCCCCTGCGAGCTAAAAGTAAAGCACTCTCCACGCAAAGGGCTATGCAGGGCTGTGGCGCTTCCGTAGCTAAAAAACCACCGTTGATAAACTGTATCTATGTTTTGTGTGCGCAGCCCTTCTGCAATAGACGCTGCTGTAGGTAGAAAGCCCCGTTCTTCGAGCCGTGCCCGCAGGCGCCTCAGGATCAATCCCCCCCGCCTGCTTATGCTGACCTCCTCTGTATTGATCAGACGACCCTGTGTGTCGTAGGTATAGCTGGTGATAGTCCGTCCGTTGGAAGATACCTGTCCTGTACCGTCGTAGTCAAACCTTTCCGTAGAGTCCTTTATGACTCGTCGGGCTGCATCATAGTAAATAAACCGGTAACCTGCGCTGCTGTCGCCACCTGTGGTGTCGTATGCAGTTTGGATATAGCCCTGAGCGTCTGCACAGAAGAGGAAAAATCCATCCCAGCCGGAATGGAGTTCAATCAGGGTATCACAGGTGGGGCCCGGTCTTCTCGCCATCTCAAACCTAAGTACCCACTGTGGTGGGGAGAGGGTGGTGTCCCACTCATAGTATCTCAGGCTGTCCCCATAATGCCCACTCTTGTATAAGACGGGATATGGACTTCGCTCATCAAATAGAGCCCAAATGAATGACGCCATTACATCTGTAGCGCTTGTGAGGGAGGAACGGATTTCCATTTTCACGCCAGGATAGGCTTGCCCAGTCTGAAAGTCTATTCCCTCAAAAAGTGCTGTATAGCCACTACCTGTGTATAGATAGCGCACCTGAAAGAGAAATGAGTCCAGCGTCTGAGTTGTATCTCTAAAGTACCCCAGCCGCGCATGTCTAAATATCCTGCCCTGATTGTCTAAGTAAAGGGTGTCTCGTCGGGCGAGCTCCCAACCATTCTGTCGGCGATAGGTGTCCCAGATGCGCGGGTTGCCTTTTTGACGATATACCTGCATTTCCACGGTGTCGCCCCCGACGCCAGCCAGTCCGACCCATCGCCATATGGTGTCTGGTGCAGGAGGGAGCTGTGCTCTTGCTTCACTCAGCAGTAGGCTGAGTACCACCAGTGTAAGGGTGAGGTTTCGCATACTGACCCCTCTATACAAAGACCGTGCCATAAGTGCCAAGGGGGCTGTCAGGGGAGCTAGTATGCTAACTTCGCTGCGTGGCTGAGTGGTTAGAACCCCTACGACGGCGAGGGCTGGTGCAGGATCATACGCCCTTGCCGCAAGCACCTCAGGCGATCGGAGCGGCGTATGTGGGGATAGACCCCACTGCAGATTCCCTGCATATCGGGCATCTGGCGCCTTTGCAACTCCTTTATCATTTGGCGAAAATGGGTATCCAACCCATCGTTGTTATTGGTGGGGCGACGGCGCGGATTGGCGACCCCTCTGGAAAAAAAGCTGAACGCCCTCTGCTTCCCTCTGAAGTCGTTCAAGAAAATGCCCAGCGCCTCGCTACCCAAGTACAGAAGCTACTGCCTTTTTCGCTCATCCTCGTAGATAACTACGACTGGTTGGGACGGTTTTCACTTCTGGACTTTTTGCGTGAAGTGGGTAAGCATATCACCGTTAGTTATCTCTTAGCGAAAGAAACCGTTCAGACCCGCCTTGAGAGCGGCATATCTTTTACGGAGTTTAGCTATCCGCTGCTGCAGGCGTATGACTTTTATCATCTTTTTCAAGCGTATGGCTGTCGGCTACAAGTGGGAGGGAGCGACCAGTGGGGCAATATCACCACAGGCATAGAACTGATTCGGCGCCTTACAGGCGAGGAAGTCTATGGGATTACCTGCCCGCTTTTGACCCGGGCGGACGGGACGAAGTTCGGCAAAAGTGAAGGCGGCGAAAATATCTGGTTGGATCCCGCGAAAACTTCTCCTTATAAGTTTTACCAGTTTTGGATCAATCAGCCGGATGCGGAGATGCCGAAACTTTTAGGGGTCTTTAGCTGGAAGGCACAGGCGGAGATAGAGGGGCTTCTTGAGGAACATAAGCAAGCGCCGGAGCGCCGGGCAGCTCAACGGGCACTCGCTTATGAGATGACTGCGCGCATCCATGGCGAAGAGGTCGCTCAAGCCGTTCAGCGGGCGTCCGAAGTGGTTTTTGGAGCAGGCGAACTGAAAGAGTTGGAGAAGCTGCCGACCGCCCTTTTCACGGCTATCATTCAGGAAATGCCCCATTACCGAGTGCCTGACGCTCAGCATTCCATTTTAGAACTGCTGGTTCAGGTGGGCTTTCTGCGCTCTAAATCTGAAGGGCGGCAGCTTATCCAGCAGGGCGGACTGGCTATCAATCGCCAGCGCCTCACCGATGAAAAGCAAACTTTAGCAAGTATTTCCCCTTTGAGAGGGCGCTACTGGCTTCTCCAGCGCGGGAAGAAGCACCTTGCCTGGCTCGTGGCAGGGTGAAGCAAGGGTTTGGACATTGGGAATAATCGTATCTTTGCCTCATTATGAACCTGCATAAAGCAACCTATTCTCTGCTGGCGGTCGGGCTGCTCTGGGCGCAACTCAGTGGGACTTACACGATCGGCGATGTGAGCGCAGGCGCCAACTATGAAACAGTAGCCGCTGCATTTAGTGCTCTCATGGCTCAGGGCATAAATGGTAATGTGACTTTTGTCATTTTGCCCTCTTATACGGGAGAAGACCCTAATACTACTACTTCGCTGACGCTGAACCCCTATCCGGGCATGAATACTTATCACGTGACGCTGACGGTTGATCCCTCGCGTACGACAGTGGCGGAGATTGCGCTGGATCCCCCTGCTACGGCAGCAGAGCGTTTTGTTCTGCGCTTCAATGGTATCCGCAACTTTACCGTAGATGGCGGACCTGCACGACGCTTGCGACTTAGAGTAGGCACACCGAACGTTGGCGTTGGGGTAGTAGGGCTCATCCCTGCCAGCGGCAGTCCTTGCCAAAATATCACACTTCGAAACTTAGAGATAGACGGAGGCAATAAGGACCTGACTCGTGTGGGAGTATACATCGGCTCTGCATCCACATTTCCTGGGGCGGCACCTGTGGGGGGCAATAACAATAACCTCATAGAAGGGTGCTGGATCTACAGAGTGCAAGAAGGCATCATACTTTACGGGAACTCAGCCACTAATCGGGATCAAAATAACATCGTACGCCAGTGCCGCATTGGTAATCCTAACCCTGCTCGTAGCTGGGGCGGCGCGACGCGATCTTCTGGCATAGTAGCCGCTCACCAAGATGGGCTGCGAATTCTCCAAGATACCATATTCAACGCCAGTTCTTCTACTAACTACGGTTATGCCGGTATGGCTATCGGCTATACACCGCAAGGTGCTTTTAGTGCTGCACCCTGCGTTAATACTCACATCGCTCAAAACTGGGTTCACTCCATAGAATACACTGGCACAGGGGGGTGGGATGCCTACGGCATACGGCTAAATGTGGGAAGCGTTATAGGAGCGAACGTGTATATCTACAATAACTTTATCGCGGGCATCATGGCAGATGGATATAGTTCTATTGGAGGCATTTATAATGCCTATGGTATTTTCATTGAGGGTAGCTCAAACTCTAATGCCGGGGTATATGTCTATCACAATAGCATTCATCTATTTGGCGTACCGCCCGCAGCTTCGTGGAGT
>CAZZMF010000139.1:0-4136 GCA_964655255.1 uncultured Sphingobacteriaceae bacterium | reverse complement strand
CATAAGGGCGCTTGCCTAAAATACTTTCTATTTCCTCCTGATAGAGTACTTCTTTTTCCAGGAGCCTTTCTGCGAGGGCGCGAAGCTTATCATAATGCTCTTGCAGGACCATGCGTGCCCGGTCGTATGCCTGCTGAATGAGCCGCTGCACTTCGGCATCTATGCGACGAGCGGTCTCCTCAGAATAAGGGCGTTGCCAGAAGGTCTCCTCTGTTGGGCGATAAGCAATATGCCCGAGTTCGGACATACCATACTGCGTCACCATAGCATAGGCAAGCTGCGTCACCCGCTCCAAGTCGTTTTGTGCCCCCGTGGAGATTTGTCCAAATATAATTTCCTCTGCCGCTCGTCCTGCCAGGGTCATCGCCATGATGTCCAGCAACTGCGACTGGGTATAGAGGTACTGCTCCTTTGGAAGGTATTGGGCATATCCCAAGGCTGCATAGCCGCGGGGAATGATAGAGACTTTGAGCAGAGGGTCGGCATGCTCTAAAAACCACCCTGCCACTGCATGCCCTGCTTCGTGATAAGCCACGATGCGTTTTTCTTCAGGCGAAATGACTTTGCTGCGGCGTTCTAAGCCCCCGATGACTTTGTCTATCGCTTCTTGAAAGTCCTCCATCGTAATAGCTGGGCGGTCGCGCCGAGCCGCGATCAGCGCCGCTTCGTTGCAGACATTGGCAATATCCGCCCCAACAAAGCCCGGCGTCTGCAACGCCAACTTGCGAATATCTACATCGGGCGCAAGAATGAGATTGCGGACATGAACTTTGAAAATGGCTTCCCTCTCCTTGATGTCGGGGCGATCAATATATATCACTCGGTCAAAGCGTCCGGGTCTCAAGAGCGCTGAGTCCAAAATATCTGGCCGATTCGTAGCAGCCATGACAATGATACCGGTATCAGTATTGAAGCCGTCCATTTCTACGAGGAGCTGATTGAGGGTATTTTCACGTTCGTCGTTGGAGATGGGGACGTTCAAACGGCTGCGGCTACGCCCTACCGCATCAATCTCATCTATGAAGATGATGCAGGGGGCTTTTTCCTTAGCTTGGCGAAATAGGTCGCGAACGCGCGCTGCTCCAACCCCCACAAACATCTCTACAAAGTCTGACCCACTGATGCTGAAAAATGGCACACCTGCTTCGCCAGCCACAGCTTTAGCTAAGAGCGTTTTGCCAGTGCCGGGAGGACCAACCAAAAGCACCCCCTTAGGAATCTTACCCCCTAAGCGAGTAAACTTCTGCGGGTTTTTGAGAAACTCCACCACTTCTTGCACTTCCTGCTTAGCTTCGGCAAGTCCAGCTACATCGTTGAAGGTGATGGATACACGGTTCCCTGTGTCAAAGAGGGCTGCTCGGCTGCGCCCGATAGTGAAGATATTTCCGGCGCCTGTCCCCCCGCCTCGAGAGGACATGCGCCCTATCAAAAATACCCACACCGCCACTATCAGCAAAATGGGCAATACATATTGCAGAAGAATGCCCAGATAGTCCGTACGCTCTGTCACATCATAGGGGATGCCTTCTTTTTGGAGATACTCTTCCAGCTTCTCAGCAGAAACAACCCTAAAGCTAAAAGGCAGCAGTCCCCAAAAACCCTTTCGCGCAAGCTCCTGTATCTCTTGCAGCTCCAAAGCCTGGGGCGTAAGATAAACTTCTGCTTCCCCGCGATTGGCAATCACGATGACTTTTTGGACCATTTTGCGGGTCGTCCACTCCTGAAACTTTTTGTAAGTGATCGGCACAGAACTTTGCCGCTCGGGCATGAAGATAAAGGATGCTAACAGAATGCCGAAGAGCAGAACATAGAGCCAATAAAGGTTGATACCGGGTGGTCGGGCGTTGCGTGTGCTCATAAGCTCAAAGGCAAACAAAAATACGGAAACTCTCGTGGATAAAGCTATTTTCGTTATTTTGGGGCGTGCGCATTCTGGTGTGTAATGACGATGGGATCACGGCGCGAGGCTTGCGAGCGCTGGTAGAAGTGGCTCAGGAGTTTGGAGAAGTCGCCGTAGTAGCGCCTGATCGTCCGCAGAGCGGCATGGGGCATGCGATTAGTATTGGGGTACCGCTGCGGTTGTATCCTTCGTCGGCTTTCGGACCAGATGTACAAGCATGGGCATGTAGTGGTACCCCTGCCGACTGTGTCAAACTCGCCACAGGAGTTCTGGGCATTCGTCCAGACCTACTGCTTTCGGGCATCAACCACGGCGCTAACTTCTCTATTAGCGTTTTTTACTCGGGGACTCTATCGGCTGCTATAGAAGGGGCTTTCGAACGGATACCCTCTATTGGGTTTTCGCTGCTGGATTACAGCATGGAAGCGGATTTTAGCGCCGCTCAAGCTATCGTGCGGGAAGTGCTTCTGATGTACCTTGCGCATCCTTTTCCACCCGAAGTGCCTCTCAATGTCAATATCCCAAACCTTCCCCTCTCCGAAATACGTGGTCTGCGCCTCACCCGGCAGGCTCAAGGGCGCTTTGTGGAGCAGTTTGAGAAGCGAATAGACCCCTACGGCGTACCTTACTATTGGATGGCAGGTCGATTTGAAAGTACCGATACCGGCACAGATACAGACTTGTGGGCACTGGAAAAGGGTTATGTTTCCATCTGCCCTCTCATGACCGACCTGACGAACTTCGCCTATCTCAATCACTGGGAAATGATCCAGCGTTGAGCTTATGGGCTTATGGGACTGGCTTAGAGGGAAAAAATCCGAGGCTCCTGAATCCACTGCCGTAGATAAGGGGCTTCAAAAGTCCCGCCACAGCTTTTGGGGACGGATACGGGCGCTTTTTGTAGGACGCCGTGCCTTAGACCCCGAAAGCAAGGAAGAGTTAGAAGCCCTCCTCCTCTCCGCCGATGTTGGTCCCGAAGCCACAGAAAAAATCCTTACCCAACTGGAGGAGTCCCTCAAGCGCACCCCGCTGCGTGACGCCGAGACGCTACTGGATCGGCTATCAGAGGTGCTTGTGCCGTTGGTGAGCCGCCCCTTTGAGCCCAGAGAAGGACACCCTTACGTTATCCTGCTCGTCGGCGTGAATGGCGTAGGTAAGACAACGACCTTAGCTCGCTTAGCCTATCGGCTCAAAAGCGAAGGCAAACGCGTACTCATAGGCGCCGCTGATACCTTCCGGGCGGCAGCGGTAGAGCAACTCCGCTTGTGGAGCGAGCGGTTAGGGATTCCCCTCGTAGAAAAGGGCATGGGCGCTGACCCCGGCGCCGTCGCTTATGAGACCGTCCAGCGGGCTATCAAAGAAAACTATGACGCTGTTCTCATAGACACCGCAGGGCGCCTGCACACGCGCACGCCCCTCATGCAAGAGTTGGGTAAAGTCTATCGGGTCATCGGAAAAGCGCTCCCCGGCGCCCCCCATGAAGTCCTCCTTGTAGTGGATGCTACCACCGGGCAAAATGCCCTCCGCCAAGCCGAGGCCTTTATAAAGGCGACAGCGTGCACCGGGCTTGTTCTCACCAAGTTAGACGGTACAGCAAAAGGCGGCGTCGCCTTCGCTCTCGTGGAAAAAACAGGCTTACCCATCCGCTTCATCGGCGTGGGCGAACAAGCCGAAGACCTTCTGCCCTTTTCCCCAGAAGCTTTCGTCGCCGCCCTCCTCCGCGAAGAAGCCCTCTCCCCTTCTTGAACAAAATACTTTTCCTACCTTAGCTCAGTGAAGCCCTTACGATGGGCAGTCGCCCTCTTCCTTGCATGGGGATGCCGCCGCGAGCTTCCCCTCCCTGACTATGAGCTTGGCCTATCCCTTTTTCCCATAGAAGGCGACCACACATGGGTCTATGAAGTGCGAGAGACGACTTACACTACCGCCGGAGCCGAACCCCACCTCTTCTACCTGAGAATGCGTTTAGATACACCTGTGATGGACGCCTATGGACGACCGAACCGTTATGTGGTATGGGATACGGCGGCTTCGCTTGCAGGGCAGTGGGGCTTTTTTCGGGTAGGCATGGCTTACCGAGACTCCACACAAGCAGAACTCTGGGAGAATAACCGCCGCCTATTGATGCTTCGTTTTCCCCTCTCTCCTGCCTTGCGCTGGAATCGCCACGAATACACTGACCTCCCTCCCGAAACTTGCCAATACCTTTCTACTGATACGACTTATCGCCTCGGTG
>CAZZMF010000138.1:0-4138 GCA_964655255.1 uncultured Sphingobacteriaceae bacterium | reverse complement strand
GAAAGAGAATCTCTTGCGGGAGTCAGGTCGCGGTATTTATCTTATGCGCAATATCGCTGACGAAGTGCTTTTTCATCAGGGGGGGCGATGCGTAGAGCTGCGCTTTCGCCTCTGATATATTTTCACCGAGCTAAGGGCGCTCTAAGAGAAGCGCGCAAACATCGGTCATGGCTCCAGGCATGCTGGATGCATTACGCTCCCAAAACCTCTATAAAACGGATAGACTACCAGTTTGTTTCACATGAAACAATCGCCGAACTTCATGGGCGCTTTCTGGGCGACCCTTCGCCCACGGATGTGCTGACCTTTGATTATGGGGATAGTGCGGAGATATTTGTATGTCCGGCTGTCATCCGAGAGCAGGCCCGAGCATATGGTGAGCCTTTTTCAGAAGCGCTTCGGCGCGTCCTCGTTCATGGCATTTTACATTTGTGCGGCTTGCGCGATAAGACGCCGCAGGAGCAGCGCGTTATGCGCGAAGTTGAGGATCTTTGTTTAAGAGCATGGCAAACGCAGCGTTTCACATGAAACACGAGAAGGACTTTGATGTGATTGTAGTGGGGGCAGGGCATGCCGGCAACGAAGCGGCGGCAGCCGCTGCACACCTCGGCTGTCAAGTGCTCCTTATTACGATGGACATGACGAAAATCGGGCAAATGTCCTGCAATCCCGCCATGGGCGGCATCGCCAAAGGGCAGCTTGTCCGTGAGATAGATGCACTCGGCGGACTCTCAGGTATCGTCACCGATGAGAGCATGATCCAGTTTCGCATGCTCAATCGCTCCAAAGGTCCCGCTCTCTGGAGCCCCCGTGCCCAAAACGACCGCGCCCTCTTCGCTGCCCGATGGCGCTGGCATCTGGAGCAGATACCTAATCTCTTTTTCTGGCAAGACGCAGTGATTGGACTTCTGCTTTCTGCGGACAAAAAGCGCGTAGAAGGCGTCTATACCCGTTCAGGCAAAAGCTTCACTGCGCATGCGGTGGTCCTCACAACCGGCACTTTTTTGGGGGGGGTCATCCATATTGGGCTAACCCAGCAAAAAGGCGGACGGATCGGTGAGCCAGCCGCCTATGGCATCACCCAACAGTTGCAAGAGCTGGGGTTTGAGACGGGTCGTATGAAAACAGGCACGCCCCCCCGCATAGACGGGCGCACCATAGATTATAGCAAGCTGGAAATCCAGCCTGGCGATGAGCCGCCTGGGCGATTCTCCTATGAAGACACCCCCCCTCTCAAAGACCAACTGCCCTGTTGGATTACCTACACAAATCCCCGTGTACATGAGATTTTGAGCCGAGGCTTTTCAGAGTCGCCTCTTTTTACGGGGGTCATTCAAGGCATCGGACCTCGCTATTGCCCCTCCATAGAGGACAAAATCGTTCGCTTCTCCGACAGAGAGCGTCATCAAATCTTCATAGAGCCGGAGGGACGGCATACGGTGGAGGTCTATCTCAATGGCTTTTCCACCTCGCTGCCTGAGCACATCCAAGCCGAAGCGCTTCGCCACATTCCCGGGCTGGAAAATGCCCGCATGTTTCGCCCGGGCTATGCAATTGAATATGACTTTTTCCCGCCGTATCAACTCTATCATACGCTGGAAACGCGCCTTGTAGAGAACCTCTTTTTTGCTGGGCAGATCAACGGCACGACGGGGTATGAGGAAGCCGCTGCGCAGGGGATTATCGCCGGCATGAATGCCGCTGCCAAAGTCAAAGGGCTCCCCCCTTTCACCCTGCGCCGAGATGAAGCGTATATCGGGGTACTTATAGACGACCTGATTACGAAAGGCGTGGATGAACCCTATCGTATGTTCACCTCACGAGCAGAGTTTAGGCTCATGCTCCGCCAAGATAATGCCGACCTACGCCTGACAGAAAAATCCTACCGCTTCGGGCTGGCGTCAGAATCACGGTACACCCGCATGATGCAACGGAAAGACGCTGTACAACGGCTTATACATTTCCTCAATACCACCAAGGTCGCCCCCGAAGAAGTAAATGGCTGGCTCGAAGCCCAAGGAGAAAGCCCTATCAGCCAAAAAACTGCGCTGAGCGCACTGCTCTTACGCCCACGCCTTTCTTTGGAAAAGCTTATGGAAATATCCTCCTCTCTACGCGACTTGGTAAGTCGTACAGATCCGTCGGCAGTGCTCACCGCAGAGATAGAACTGCGGTATGCGGGCTATATTGAGAAGGAGCGCCAGCAAGCCGAAAAGCTCCAACGGTTAGAAGAAGTTCCCCTCCCCGAAAACTTTGACTATATGCGCCTCACCTCCCTCTCTTACGAAGCGCGGGAGAAACTGATGAAGTATCGCCCACGTACTATTCGGCAAGCCAGCCAGATTAGTGGCGTCAGTCCAGCGGATATTGCTGCATTATTGACCTTTCTGGGACGATGATGAAGTGGGGGCTGCTCCTGTGCATCCTGTGGGCGCAATCAAGAGTAGTTGATTTCTCAGCAGAACGGCGAAAGTTAGAGCGCCGTCGCCAGCAAATAGAAACTGAACTTCGCCAAGCCGAAGAGCTCCTGCGCCAGACCCGCAAAGAGCGCCAGCGTTCCATCGTAGAACTGTCGCTATTGAGGCGGCAAATCACCTTGCGCGAGCGCCTCTTGCACGGGCTTCAACAAGAACTAAATCTCTTAGAACAGGATATTTACCAGCTTGCTACGGTAAACCAAGCATTGGAGCGGGACTTGCGGCGCCTCTACCGCAACTATGTCTGGACGCTCTACTTGCTGGAAAAAAATCAGCGGCAAATAAGCCCCTGGATATGGATCCTCAGTGCAGAGTCGTTTCGGCAAGCCTATCAGCGGCTTTTTTACTTCCGAGCAGTGTCGCGTTTTCGTCAGGAGCAGCTTCAGATGATAGAGCGTACTCGGCGGTTTTTACAGAACCGCTCTGCTGCCCTTCGCAAAAACCGAGAAGAGAAAAATCGCTTGCTTCTCTTGTATGCTAAGGAGGCGCAGGCGCTCCAACGCACCCAAGCAGAAAAAAGGCAACTGTACCAAGCCCTCCGACAAAAAGAGTCTTCTTATCGTCAGCGCCTTGCCCAGTCCCGTAAGGAGTTAGAACGGATTCAGAAGCGGATAGATGAGCTTATCCAAGCCGAGGTCGCCCAAGCCCAAAAATCCAGCATGACCGCTGCAGAAAAGCGCCTCGCAGGGTTCTTTGAGCAAAATAGAGGTAGCCTGCCCTGGCCTATTGCTGCCGATAAGGTCGTCGTCACAAGTCCCTTTGGCACAGTAGAAGACGAGAGCGGCGGGCTCATCACCAATCATGGCATATATCTCGCAGGTCCCCCTGACGCCGAAGTGCGGGCGGTTTTCTCTGGAAAAGTCACTGCTGTTACTTCCATCCCAGGGCAAGGAAAGGTGGTTATCATTCAGCACGGGGCTTATCGGACCGTTTATGCGCGCCTTAGAGAGACTTTCGTCCAAGTGGGACAGTCCGTAAGTATCCTCACCCCCATAGGACGCATAGGAAACTCCTCTGAAAATGAGCCCCCGCAGTTGTACTTCCTCATTTACAAGGGCAAAACGCCCGTCAACCCCTTGGAATGGATAGCCGCTCGGTAAGCTTGGCTACACTCCGAAAAACGACCATAGAGCGCCTGCAGCTCATTTACCCTGAAAGAGAAGCGCAAGCCCTTTTCCGCGCCTTGGCTACGCATTTTTTACCTGCGTGGGAAACGCTCTGGCTCACTTCTCAAGGACAAGCCCCCGTACCCCCAGACCTTTTACCTGTCTGGGAAGCAGCAGTGCGTAGGCTCCTTCGATATGAACCGCTCGCTTACATCACAGGAGAAGTTTCATTCGGCGGTATATCGCTACGAGTGGCACCCGGCGTATTCATCCCTCGCCCAGAGACCGAAGCTTGGGCTTCCCACCTGCTCAACTCTTTCACTCACTGGAAACCCCATACAATATTGGACATAGGCACAGGCTCTGGCGCATTAGCTATATTTTTTGCCAAAAACATGCCGAATGCAACAATATATGCCATAGATAAAAGCCCAATAGCCATCTATTTCGCAAGAGAAAATGCAAATCGGGTCGGCGTCAAGGTTCGTATAGAACGACTGAGCTTTGGAGAAGCGCCTTTACCAGCCGATTTCCCCTATACTTATGACCTGATTG
>CAZZMF010000137.1:0-4149 GCA_964655255.1 uncultured Sphingobacteriaceae bacterium | reverse complement strand
TATTGAATCTCATAGAATCCATGCACGCTGGCAGCCGGATGAGGAAAAAGAGATCAGGAGCACCCGTACCACGGGGATTAGTGTTGAGCCCGGTGGCGGTTGGCAGTCCATATTCATTTGTTATACCTATACCGCTTGTGCTATCACGTATAATAGCTTCCCAGCGCTGAGTGGTGGAATTGTAGGTGAGGGAGACAGGGATAGCATTGGCAAGTCGATTGCCAGGGCGATCGGTAATACTTACTCTAATCAGATTAGAAGAGTCGGGCGATCCTGAACAGCTGGAAGGCGGGTAGGCAACTACGCGATAAAATCGGACTCCCACTTCTGATACATCCAGCGGCACATTCACCGTATAAGGAAAAGTTGGATTTGAGGCTACTACACTCCATGTAGCTCCGCTATCTGTGGAAACTATCAGATCTATCGTTCCTCCACCAGGTGGATTGTTAGGATCTTGGTTTATTTGAAAAGATCCACCAATCAACACATTCGGCACGCACCCGGAGCATGTAATGAGCCCTCCACAGGCAGATGGAGCGACCGTAATGGTTCCAGTAAGAGAATACACTATCTGACAGGACGGGTCCCAGGATGGAGCTGGCAGCGTGACTACTATTTGGACATTTATGATGCCGCACGAGCCGCTCAAGTCTACCTGAGGCTGAGGATCCGTAGAGGTGCCAGAATACGCTCCACTGAATGTCCAGTTATAAGTCGTACCCGCAGGCATGGCTGCCGCATTATCCAGCCTTAGCCTCACATTCCGGAAGGGACAAGTAGTGAATGAGGTAAATACGGGCACTGGCCCATGCTCATACGCAAATACCTCTAACTCAATTTCCCCTTGTTCAGTGGCTCTATATCCCTCTACAATGATCAGCAGTTGGTCGCCGCCTCGCAAAAGAATAGAGTCCTGCAAAACAGAAGTGGGATTCGCACTACCGCCGCTAATCAGGTGAGTATTGGGACGACTGATGATTTGAATGGAAGAGATATTGTTATTAGCGATAAGACAGGTAGCCTGATTATCGTCATCCACTGCGGTATCTGGCTGAGGCAAGGAAGTATTGATGATATGGAGATAAGTGTCAAAGTTGCTGCCGCATGTGCGCACTCGCATGCTGTCAAAGCAGGTCGGTAGCGTCAAGGTGAAAAAGACATCGTTGCCCGGGGTTCCTCGCGGACGAACATTTCCTTGATAGTTATTTGTGTAGCCATTTACCGAGCGATTATTAGCCTGAGCAGTAGCGGTCCACACGCCCGGACCAGACTGAGTGAGTGTGAGCTGGATAGGATTAGCCGGCGTATTACCCGGCGGCTGCTGCGCAAGCAAGTAGCTCCATAGCCCAAAAGCCACGGCCGCTGTGAGTATGGATAGGTATCGCATATGTAGGGCAAATATAAGGCAAATCCCCGAAGCCAAGGTAAGCCATAATTGCTTTACTTGCGCAAAGTTGAGTTTCGGAGAATAGGGATATTGATGGTTGGCAGCGCATCGTGTCCCCTCCATAGTCATCAAAAAGGAAAGGGGCATCCTACTTAAAGCTCGCCCTTCAATCTGCATGCCATCAGAAGAAGCATACTTGCTTTTGCCCTTCGAGCATAGTAGCATCGCCATAACTCCCCGATACTCAGTGAGAGCCTTCCAGATCGGAAAGCAAGAAGGTAGCTTATCCTGAGAAAAACTCTCTCCAGCGGCTCTGGAGGGCGGCTTTGAGAGCAGCGGCGCGGCGCTCATCTATGAGATGCAGTTGCCAGCGCCCTTCTACTAAGTCTTCGGGGGTATGCGCCCAGCCTAAGGCGCGCCAGAAACGCACCTCACCCTCGGTATAAGGTTCCTCAGGCAAAATAGGCGTCGGATAGGTGCGTCTGAGGTGCTCCAGCTCAGTCAGGTCAGGAACGACACTCTCCACCGGCTCTCCCTCTGGAAGGGATGCATTGAGAAAGTGCTTATACAGGGCACGCAGGGTATCCTCACCCATGGCGCGGAAGGTAGTCCATTTCCCGCCCATGAGGTGAATGGTGCGTTCGGGCTGCCAGACTTCTATGACGTGATGGCGAGCGAGGCGAGCGGTGCTGCCCGCCGCTTCTGCCGCTACCAGCGGACGAAAGCCCGCAAACCGCGCCACGACCTCCCCTTCTGCGTCAAAATAGCGGCGCAGATAGTCAAGTAGGTAAGCTTCTTCATCGGGAGGAACGGCGGGGTTCCACTCTGGCGCAGGCGCTTCCTCGTCGGTGGTACCTAAAAGCCACGTTTGCTCTTTCCAAGGCAGGACGAAAATCACCCGCCCATCAGTGGTACGAGGGATAAGCCACCCCGCTCGAAGTGGCGGCAGTCCTCGCAGTACGAGGTGGCTGCCTCTACTTATGCGGAGGCGAGGGGGCACGCCCGGGCGCAGCTTCTGGCGTAGCACATCACCCCAGGGCCCGGTGGCATTTACTAAGAAGTCTCCCCTTTCCTCATAGAGCCCTCCATCGGGCGCCTCCACCTCAAGGCGAACGCCTGATTTATCCACGGCTGCCCCCACTACCCGATGATAAGTACGCACCTCCACCCCGAAGCGCTGGCGCAGGTACAGCGCCAAATGCACCGCATATAACCGATCCTCAAACTGTCCGTCCATGTACAGCCATGCGCCCCGAAAGCCTTTTTTAGCCAGTGGAAAGGTCTCATACAGGTCTGCTTGACTGACCCAGCGCGTCGCCCCTAAGCGGTAAGGATAACTAAGATAGTCATACAGCTTGAGCCCGGTGCCGTAGTATAGCTTTTCTATTAGATTTTGCACGGGCAGGGCGATCGGCAGGGTTCGGCATAGGTCGGGATGGCTTTCCAGCATCCATTTGCGTTCGCGCAGGGCTTCGCGCACCAGCACCCAGTCGCTCCAGCGCAGGGACTTGATAGCGGACTCCAAATACCGCACCCCGCCATGGATGAGCTTGGTAGAAGTAGTAGAAGTACCCCCGCCGATGTCTCGGGCTTCTAATATAAGCACTTGCCAGCCTCGTCGAGCAGCAGCCAGCGCAACCCCCAGCCCACTACTCCCTGCGCCCACTATCAGAAGCTTTCGCCCCAAGTGCCCCATAGGTGGCAAAGATTACAATATAGAAAAAAAATAGCCCCGGTACCCGATACCGCACCAGATTACCGAAGTTTCCAGAAGTCAAGCCCATCATAAAGGTGAAAAAAATCGCAAAAATCATAAACGACCGACTCCACCGATGCCCGATTATCGCCCTCAACACCCGCCCGCCGCCGTATCTCCACAGTCCCCAGAAAGTGAAAAGCAATAGGGCTGTATTTTCCAGCGCAGAGAGGAGAATAATCGCCTTTTTCGCCTCCCACAGAAAGGGACGAAATAGCCCCGTAAATAACGCTATCGGAAACTTACTGAGCATCCCGCCTATCGTCGGGTCAAACTCTCCGATGTCATAGACACTACCGCCAGTTTCGGTATAGTACATTTGGTTGCGGGTTAAGTCCGTGTGCACAAGGTATGCCTGCTGTGCCACTGTGTCAAAAGAGTACTTGCCGGAGCTTTCTGCTGCGATGCTCAGGATATAAAAAGTCAGCCCCAGCACCGGCACCACCGCCAGAAAGTAAAGAGCATAAAGCAGAAAGTTTGACCTCATCCGAGCCCCCATGGATTGAACAATAATCAAGCCCAGAATCGGGATCATGCTAATAATGATGTAGGGCTTGACGATGTACGCAAAATACAGAAGCAGTACTGCAAAAGCAGTCGTAAGGGGTCTGAAGGGCTCCAAAAAGAGCTTCCGTATGGCATACAACAGGAAAAGCAGCGCGTAAGCTTCCTTGAAGGGAAGCGCAATCCATGAGAGGACAGAGGGCAAAAAAAGTATGGGGATGGCGGTTTTCTCCCAAGAAGTCGGATATATTTTGTGCATTGAAGCGAAAAATGTGAAGGAAGTGTAAAAAGAGAAGGTTGAGAAGAGTACGATTGTCCCATTCACAGAGCCGAGGGCAGCCAATGCAAAAGGCATCGTTAGCGCTGAGACGGTATTAGAGATGGCATCATGGGCATAGGTCGTCCAAATGCCATTTGCGACCCAGAACCAGTAAAACTCTGGCGTGGTATTGATATAGTCCAGATAATCCCGCCGAAGGATGGAGTGTAGGAGATAGGT
>CAZZMF010000136.1:0-4221 GCA_964655255.1 uncultured Sphingobacteriaceae bacterium | reverse complement strand
CGTCCCTATCCTGCAAGCTGCCCAAGTCGCCGCGACTGAGGTGTTTATTCCGGTGCTGTCGGGGACGCTCATCACAGCTGCGCCATTCGTACCGCTGCTTTTCTGGGAAAGCATTCCAGGAAAGTTTCTGTACTACCTACCCGTCACTTTTCTCATCACGCTATTTGCTTCGCTCTTTGTGGCTTATATCATCAACCCCGTTTTTGCGGTAGATTTCATGCGCCCTACAGAGAGGCAGAAGAAAAAAATCTGGACGAAAGGCTTCTTGCTTACCCTGGGACTAATGGGCGTGCTCGCAGTGCTTCTGTACATTTCAGGATATTTTGCCTTAGGCAATCTCACGCTCACGCTCATAGTCATCTTCATCGCCGCTCGCACTATCCTGCGATGGATGATAAGGGGCTTTCAGGAAAGGATTTTGCCCCGCTTCATGGCAGCGCACAAGCGCATTCTGGAATGGTCCATCCAGCACGGACGCCCTAAATGGGTCGTCATAAGCGTACTGGTGCTATTTGTAGGGGGTATAGGACTTTTCGGGGTGCGCCCACCGAAGTTTTCATTCTTCCCTACCCGCGACCCTAACTATATCTACGCCTATCTCAAACTTCCAGAAGGCACTTCCGCCGATTACACTTACCAAATCGCCCACATCGCCTATGAACGGGTAAAACAAGCGCTGGGAGAAAATAACCCCCTGGTTACCTCCGTGCTGGTGAATGTAGGCGTAGGGTCAGGTGATCCTTTTGACCGCAGCAGTAGCAATGCCCCCAATAGAGCAAAGATAACGGTAGCCTTTGTGGAGTTTCGGAAGCGAAACGGACAATCTACGCGGCCGTACTTGGATAAGATATACGCTGCTCTGCGCGATCTGCCAGGCGTTGTCCTCCAAGTAGAACCTGACCGTGCCGGTCCGCCCGCCGGCAAACCCATCCAAATAGAAGTTAGCAGCGAAGACCCCGCTTTGGCTATACGGGCATCGCAGTTAGTGAAGGCATTTTTAGACTCTCTACGCATTCCCGGTATTCAAGAACTCAATAGCGACCTCGTTCTGGGGCGCCCAGAGATACGGCTTCTGGTAGATAGGGAGCGGCTTCAACGCGCTGGGTTATCCTCAGCGCAAATCGGCGGAGAACTTCGTACCGCCCTATATGGCAAGGAAGTCTCTAAGTTTCGCGATAAAGAAGATGAGTATCCCATCCAGATCCGCTACAAGGAAGATTACCAAAATCACCCGGAGATGTTGCTCACGCACCGAATAGTCTTTCGGGACTTTAGCGATGGGCGCCTCAAACAGTATCCCCTCTCGAGCTTTGCATCGCTGTCCTACGGGTCTGGAGAGGGGATTATCCGGCGAAAAAATCTCAAGCGCACCATCACTATTTCTTCTGATGTACTGCCGGGCTATAATGCCACGGAGATCAACAATCAGATTCGTCGGGCGCTACGAGCGCTGCCCCTGCCCAAAGAAGTCAGCATCAAAATCGGCGGCGAACAAGAAGAACAAGCCAAAGCCGCTGCTTTTCTGCAGCGGGCATTCCTCCTTGCTGTGGGCGGCATCTTCCTCATTCTCATCGCCCAGTTCAACTCCCTTGGCATCCCCCTGGTCATTCTCTCGCAGGTAATATTCAGTTTGATCGGCGTAATATGGGGCTTTGCACTCACCCAAATAGAGTTTTCCGTGGTGCTGGCAGGCGTGGGAATCGTAGCCCTGCTTGGCGTAGTTATCAAAAATGGTATCCTACTCGTGGAATTCATAGAGGAGCTACGGCATCGGGGCTATCGGACCCGCACAGCTATTGTAGAGGGCGCCTCCATCCGCCTCAAGCCCGTATTACTTACCGCAGCCTCTACGGTGCTGGGACTCATACCTTTAGCGATAGGCTTCAATATAGACTTCGTATCGCTCTTTGAAACAGGCGACCCAAAGATATTTTTCGGAGGGGATACGGCGTTTTTCTGGCTACCTTTAGCCAGCGCGATTATATTTGGGTTGAGCTTTGCGACGGTGATCACACTGGTAGTAGTGCCGGTTTTGTATTACATGCTCCATGTAGCGACACTGCGGAGCCAGCGCTGGCTCCACCGCATGCGATATAAGTACTTGCGGGATTAGGAAAGCAGAAGGCCCCCCACCCCTGCCCTCCATTTGATCAGGTGCCGTAGGGAAGGCTGAAGGGTAAGCACCACGCTCCTCTTAGGCGATTCTGGGCATGCCAGTATTTTATGCCGACGCTGCGTATAGGCTTTTTGTTTTGGGACAGGGCAGCGCCTTTGGCGCCGCTCCCCCTCAAAAGGCAGAAAATGCCCCACTTGGGATAACCCCGTCATACAGACAGCTTCGCCTTACCCTTCTTAGAGGCATAAAGGGTTTATCTTTGCTGCATGAGTCAAGTAGAAGCTATCCAACTCCCTGGCGGACTGACACGGGCAGATGTGCTGAGGGATTACTATATTGCCCATTTGAGCCGACAGCTCAGCCTGATTGGTCGTAAGGAGGTCCTTACCGGCAAAGCTAAGTTTGGTATCTTCGGAGATGGAAAGGAACTGCCGCAGCTTGCCATAGCCAGGGCATTTCGGGCAGGGGACTTTCGGTCGGGCTATTACAGGGATCAAACTTTCATGTTGGCGGCAGGCCTAATGACCCCTGAGGCATTCTTTGCGCAGTTATACGCCGATACAGCGCCGGGGCATGACCCCGCTTCTGGCGGGCGACAGATGAATAATCATTTTAGCACGCCTTTTATTGACGAAAATGGACAGTGGCTCCCCTTAGCCCGACTCAAAAATAGCGTCTCCGACATCTCCCCAACCGGCAGTCAAATGCCTCGTCTCGTAGGACTGGCCTGGGCATCCGTGCTCTATCGTCAGCTCCCAGAGTTGTCAGCCTTCACGGACTTTTCTCAAAACGGAGATGAGATTGCTTGGGGAATGATTGGCGATGCGAGCACCAGTGAAGGACTTTTCTGGGAGTCCATCAACGCCTTAGTGGTCTTGCAAGCCCCCGCTATCGTCAGTGTATGGGATGATGGATATGGCATCTCCGTACCAGTGGAGCTTCAAACCGCCAAAGCCAGCATATCTGAAGCTCTGGCGGGCATGGCTCCGCTTTTGACGATACGAGTAGTCAAAGGATGGGATTATCCTGCTTTGGTAGAAACTTATATGGAACTGGCCAAGCATGTGCGCGAGACGCATACGCCTGCCCTCGTCCATGTAGTGGAGCTTACACAACCTCAGGGGCATTCCACCTCCGGCAGTCATGAACGGTATAAATCCAAAGAGCGCTTAGAATGGGAGCGTTTGCATGACGGTTTGCTCAAAATGCGCGAGTGGCTTCTGACTGAGCAGATAGCCACTGCCTCAGAGCTGGATGAGATAGAAAAACAAGCTACAGAAGACGCTCGCGCTGCCCAGCGCCGAGCATGGCAAGCCTACATCCAGCCCATTCAAGCCTTTCAAAACCAGGTCCTAAACGCGCTGCCACCATCCGACGAACGCACCGCATTAGAGAAACTGAAACCCACAAACTATAGAGAGGTATTTGAGATTCTGCATCGCAGTGTGCGCCGTTTCCGCCAAAGGCCTGAGGGCAAAAAGCTGGCACAGCTTTACAAGGAAAAATACGCCGAGTTAGAAAGACGCTATGAGACCTTTCTCTATCGTGGGAGTGCGTTAGAGGTACCCGTCGTGCCAGCGGTGTATGATGCAGAGCCAGAACGCGTAGAGGGCTTCCGTATCATCAATAGCTGTTTTCGAGAGGCTCTGCGCCGCGACCCGCGGGTAGTGATCTTTGGTGAAGATGTTGGAAAGCTCGGCGATGTGAATCAAGGCACAGCGGGCTTGCAAGCGGAGTTTGGGGCGCTGCGCGTCGCTGATACAGGCATCCGAGAAGCCACCATCATCGGACAAGGCATAGGACTGGCGCTGCGCGGACTGCGTCCTATTGCTGAAATCCAATACTTGGACTACCTGCTGTATGCCGTGCAGATCCTCTCAGATGATGTGGCGACGCTCTCTTGGCGCACGGTCGGACAGCAAAAAGTGCCTCTCATCGTGCGCACACGGGGACATCGTCTGGAAGGCATTTGGCATTCTGGCTCGCCTATGCAGCTCCTGCTTGGGGCACTGCGAGGCATGTACCTCCTCGTGCCTCGCAATATGACCCAAGCCGCCGGCATGTATAATACGCTCTTAGCCGCCGATGAGCCCGCCGTACTGATA
>CAZZMF010000135.1:0-4238 GCA_964655255.1 uncultured Sphingobacteriaceae bacterium | reverse complement strand
GCGGGGTGATTGGCGGCATTCCATAGGAAGTATCCAGCAGCGGAAAGCCCCTGCGCTATTGCCAGGGCGCTCCACTGGAGGGTTTCTTTCCACTGCCCTTCTGCCAGCCGAAGCATGCCATACAGAAATAGCGCTCCCCCAATCGCTATACCTGCGTAGCGCGTGAGGAAAAGCCCAACGAGAGTGACCCCAGCGATGCCTAACCACAGAGGATGAGCACGCTGATAATAGCGATAAAACGCCCCCACGAAAGCCACCAGTACGGGAATGAAGAGATTTTCGGAGAGGGCGTAGGTTACGTTCCATGTGTAGTTAGGGGGGTATATCCACAGGAAAAGCCACTCGGCTTTTTCTCGGAAAAAGTACAGAAGGAGCAGGTAAGTCAAGGCGAAGAGAGCGATATTGAGCCAGCGGCTGGCGTAGAATGGCTCTAAGCCGGTGAGCTTGGAAGCAGCGGCGATGAGGACAGGATACCCTAAGGGCCAATCCGACATCCACCCGTACGGAAGCGGTTCAAAGAGCGAGACGGTTTTGAGCGAGTGTCCTTGGGCGAGGGAGCGCGCCGCACTAAGATAAGCGCCACAATCTGCCTGCACGCGCCGGATCCCATACTTCTCCATCAAGGCGATCGCGTCCCACCCTACAATAAGGACTTGCCCCAGCACAATCCCCTGCAGTATCCTTCTCAACCACTTCTCCGAGGGGGGAGTTGGCTGGGGGATGGCTGCCGAGAGGACGGGTGGCATCAGGCTCACAGGTGTCAAATGTACTGGGGCTTTTTGCTACTTTGGAGGGATGCTGCAGCCGCTGCTCATCGCTGGCGAGTGGAAGTCTTCGCCGCTGATTTATCCCCTACATGCGCCGTATAGTGGGGAAAAGCTGGCTGATATAGTATATGCGCAAGGGGAACATATAGAGGCGATAATAGCCCAGCAGCCGGCTGCTCAAAAAGCCGCGGCTGCCCTCCCGACCCATAAGCGATATGAGATTTTGTCGCGGCTATTGGAGTGGTTAGAGCGGGAAGGCGAAGCTATCGCCAAACTCATCGCTCAGGAAGCAGGTAAGCCTATTCGTTATGCCCGAGCGGAAGTGGCTCGAGGCAAAATCACCATCGGCATCGGACGCGACTTAGTGCGTACTTTGGAAGGAGAAATCCTACCGGGTGATCTTTCGCCAGCGACTGAGGGACGATGGATACTTGTACGGCGCGTGCCTGCTGGACCTGTTTTGGCGATTACGCCCTTCAACTTTCCTCTCAATCTTGTCCTGCACAAAGTCATCCCTGCGATAGTGGCAGGCAGTGCGATTACGCTCAAGCCTGCGCCTCAGGCGCCCCTTACGGCTTATCGCTTGGGCGAAGCGCTACTTGCTGCCGGGTGGCCACCCGAGGCGCTTTCTATTCTGTCTGCAGAAGTGCCCTTAGCCGAAGCTCTCGTGCGCTCCCCGGCTTTCCGTATATTCACTTTTACGGGCAGCGCAGCGGTGGGGTGGCATCTGCACAGCATAGCAGCGCGGAAAAAAGTTCTCTTAGAACTTGGAGGCAGTGCTGCGGTGATAGTCCATGATCCTCCTGACCTTGCCGAAGCCGCTCGCTCCATCGCAGAAGCCGCTTATCTGTACGCCGGGCAGGTGTGCATCTCAGTTCAAAGAATCTTCGTACAAAAACGGCTGTATGCCACCTTTTTGGAAGCATATAAAGAAGCGGTGGCAAACCTCCACATAGGCGATCCCCTCGCTGAGGAGACCCATTTGAGTAGCATCATTGATGAACGCAGCTATAACCGCATCCAAGCATGGCTCACCGAAGCTCGCATGAGTGGCGCGCAGGAGCTTATCTCGGCTCAAATGCAGCCAGAGCAGCGCATCATTACACCGATCCTCTTGACCGACCTGCCGGCAGAGACGCACTTTGCTCGGGAAGAGGCTTTCGCACCATTTGCAGAGATACGGGCTTATGAGAGCATAGAAGAGGCATTTCACCTCGTCAATCAATCCCCTTATGGACTGCACGCAGGGCTCTATACACAGTCAGAGGGACTGCTCAAGCGCGCATTTATGGAGCTGGAGGTCGGGGGCGTCGTTCATAATGCCCCTCCAACCCTGCGATTAGACTCTATGCCGTACGGCGGCGTGAAAGACTCCGGCTTAGGGCGGGAAGGCGTCAAATACGCTACCTTAGAATACACCGAACCCAAAGCGCTCCTATGGTAAGCGATCCCCTGTACATTGCGGGCGAAGCCCTATCCAGTCGGCTCTGGGTAGGCACTTCGCGCTACCCTTCGCCCCAAGTGATGGTCAAAGCCATAGAAGCCGCCCAAGCAGGGCTGGTAACCGTCTCCGTGCGCCGCCTCAACCTCCATGCGCCACAAGAGACTTTCTTAGACTTACTGATAGGGCGCTTTCGCCTGCTCCCCAATACCGCTGGCTGCTACACCGCTGATGAAGCGGTCTTCCTCGCCGAACTCGCTCGCGAAGCCCTCCAAACTAACTGGATCAAGCTGGAAGTTATCGGCGACGAACACACCTTGTGGCCCGATCCTGAGCAGCTTTTGGCGGCTGCCCGAAAGCTTATAGAGCGGGGCTTTGTTGTATTAGCCTATGCGCCGGACGATCCGATTGTTTGTCAGCGTCTGGCAGATATGGGGTGTGCGGCGGTGATGCCCCTGGCTGCACCCATTGGAAGCGGTCAAGGCATCCGAGACCCAGAGCGACTGGCGTTGATTCGTCATAAGCTTCCCAAAGTCCCCTTGGTCGTAGATGCAGGGATTGGCAGTCCGGCGGATGCGGCTCTGGCTATGGAACTGGGATACGATGCCGTGCTTATCAATACTGCTATCGCCGAAGCCGAAAATCCCATTCTCATGGCAGAGGCGATGCGCCTCGCCGTAGAAGCCGGTAGAAAAGCTTATCATGCGGGGCGCATTCCGCGGGTGTCTTATGCGCGCCCCAGTAGTCCGCTGGAAGGGCTACCGTGGGAGACGGCTTAGGATTTATCGCAGTTTGAAGCGGATCTTTACCGTCATGCGCTGGATTTGATTGCGGGTAATGGGATTGAAGCGCCACTGGAGGATCGCTTCTTCGCCTGCGCGTTTGAGTTCGGGGGGGGCTTGCAGGTCTAAGGCTCGGGCATGAGAGACACGCCCATCAGGCAATACGAAAAGCTCAAACCGTACCCGCGCTTCCCTTTGCACTGTGTAGCGAGGCGCCACGAAGTATATCAGTCGCCTTTGGGCGGTGCCTTCATCCCCTTCGCCAAACTCTAACATCCCCTTGCCTAAGTCGCCCTCTGTGGAGGCATCGGGTGCGCCGCCGGGTTGGAAGACTTCGTTTTCCTCTTCTTCCTCTTCGGCTGCGTCGGCTTCGGCGGGTGAGGTAGTAGGGGTAGGCGGCTGGGGGGTCGGCTTGGACGGCGTGGTCTGGATCGGGCTTGGCTCTGGCGTCGTAATGACGGGTTCAGGCGGAGTGGCGGCGCTCTCTGCGGGCTTCACCGTGCCGGGAGTCTGCAAGTAGCCAAAGTCCATCATCCCGGCGATGATGTAAGGATTTTCATCTTCGGGGGGGATCGTGCCTTTCACGAGTACCCAGAAATACGCCAGTAGAAAAAGTCCCAGAAAAAAGAACCCTGTCAGGAAGGCGCTGAGGCGCCGGGCGCGCGCCTCATCCTGGGCGTAGCTTGTCATGGGCGTTTCGTAGCTATCACCACGGCGCCACGGTATTCGGCAATCAGAGAAATAGCGTATGCCACCTCCTCCATCGTCACGGTGCGGTCGGTGCGCAGGGTGATCACACGGGCGCTCGGGTCTTGGGGTTGAGGGGTAAGCGCCGCCCGAATATACCCCTCCAAAGCCTCCTTTTTGATGCGCTGATTGTCCCAGTACCATTCGCCTTTGGCGGTAATGGTGATGCTATGGGGGGCAGGGCTGGGCTGCATAGAACGCCCCTGCGGCAGTTGAACCTGCACGCCAGTCTGCGTCACAAAGCTTGCCGTCAGCATAAAGTATATCAAAAGCAGAAACACCATATCCGCCACACTGGCAAGCGCAAAGTCCGACTGCGGCTGTAGCCTCCGACGAAACATACTCAGCGTACGGGCTCTTGGAGTACATCCAGAAAGGCTGTACTGGCGGCTTCCATCTTGAGGATAAAGCCTTGGATGCGATTGACCAAGACATTATAGGCAAACTGCAGCGGTATCGCCACGATAAGCCCTGCAGCGGTGGTGATCATCGCCTCATAGA
>CAZZMF010000134.1:0-4256 GCA_964655255.1 uncultured Sphingobacteriaceae bacterium | reverse complement strand
TCATCCAAAAAACGCACATAACTCAAAGTATTCCCTACCGCCATAAGGCGCCCCGCTTTTTGAAGGCGATCCAGGCCTTCTCGCCCTGTTTTCCAGTGGCTGTTTCTCCCGGGGTGAAATAATCGCCCCTGAAAGCCGTAATCAAAAGTAGTGCTGCCTGCTTCTTGCGAGGTGAGATCTCCCGTCTTGAAGATTCTACTTCCGGATGGGAGGGATTCTATTGCAGCCATTTCGTTGGAGGAGAGGCGTCTTCGCTCGCCGTTGGGCAGTTCTATGTAGTTGTAGCCTTTGGCTCCTTCCTTTCCAAACTCTTTTGAGAGGTAGAGGGGATGGTATTTGAGTTTTGGCTTGTCTTTGGCGTACCACAGGAGGTAATCACTTACGGCATCCAGGCGGGTGCTGCCTTTTCCGCTGGTTTTTACGAAGGTGATCAGCGAAACGAAGTTGTCTCTGCCGAATACTTCATCTAAGACGCACCGGACGAGGTGAAGGTTGTCGTCGTTGATTTGGAGGAAGAGGGAGCCGGTGGGGGCAAGGAGTTCTCTGGCGAGGAGGAGGCGATCACGCAAATAAGTGAGATAAGAATGAATACCGAGCTCCCATGTGTCGCGGAAGGCTTTGATCTGCTCCGGTTCGGCGGTGAGATCTTCATCGCTGCCGTCGCGCACATTGCGCTTGTGAATGAAAGGCTGGAAGTTGGAGCTGTATTTGATGCCGTAAGGGGGGTCAAAGTAGATCATCTGGACTTTGCCTGCCATGCCTTCTTTTTCCAGCAGAGAGTTCATGATGAGGAGGGAATCGCCGGCGATGAGGCGATTAGTCCAGCCTTTGGCATGCTCGTAGAAGGCGAGCTTTTTAGCCGGGGAGAGAGCCCGTTCCTCCTCAAAGAGCGAAGGTTGGTGGGGCACAGGCGCTCGCTGCACCGCTTCTAAGATGGTGCGAGGATCAATCCGCTCATGCTCATGCAGCGACACAATCGGCACTTCAAACGAGGTGCGTTCGGCTTTGCCCGCCCAGTGGAGGTTGGGCAGGTTCATCTGGAGAAGCGTACGAAAAATCTCATGGGCGTCTTCAATCGAGTTGGTTTGAAGCCCTGCCTGTAAAAGGTCCACGACGACATCCCGTGAGCGCTGGGCATCCCAACTCAGGGCTGGGTCTATGTGGGGATCGTAACGATAGGTTTTTTTTCGGGTGCCGGTGGCATCGGGGTCGTTTTCGGTATCAGCTATTCCGACGGGGGGATTATTGAGCCGCTCATGCTCGCGGTGTTCGTAGGGGGCGACGGTCTTATCAGCCTCTGTGGAACGCTTCGCCATAGGGCAAATGTAGAAAAGGCGCTTTCAGGAGAGACTATGAAGTGGGGTATTCCTTTGCCTTTTGAGGGGGTGGGCGGCGGCGCCTTCGGCGCCGCCGCCCGCGAAAGCCTAAATATGCCCAAAAACAAACGAGGAAGGTATACCTTACCCTCCTCGCTTGGTGGATTAGTATATCCTCGCCCTTACTGGATGACCAGCTTATGAATGCCCACAGGCACGCCTGTTTCGGAGGAGATCCGCACGATATACACGCCGGGTGCCCATTCTGAGGTCGGCAGGGCAATCCGATGCGCAAAATCTGCCTGAAAGAGCCGCTGTCCAGTCAGCGTATGTACCTCCACCGTATAAGTCCCATGTGTGCTCACTTCCACGACAGCGGAGGCGTGGGCTGGATTGGGATAGAGAGCAGTTTGCACTGTGCTTGGCTTCTCACCCTCGGCTATGCTGGATACAAATCGCCCTCCTAAGACAGGCAGTTCTATGTAAGAGAGTTTATCCGGGGCAGAGTAAATCGTCTGGAGATTGCGGCGAGGATACATCGTGACTCCATGAAAGACATAAGGGGTATTGTCAAAAGGTCGCCGACGGTAAAACTCGCCCGGCATGAGAGAGGGACATTAGGGCAGGGTTGATAGCGGGGATAGTTCGTGGCGCTGACGAGGATCTTGATGCGATGTCCTTTTCCCCAGCAGTAAGCGATCGGCAGCATGCGGAAGCGCCATTTGTAAATGCTGTCGGAGACGAGATTGTACCATGGCTTAGAGGTGTCTTCTTGACCGTCTGCCCAGCTTTCAGCGTACTCACGAGCGCGGGCATTACAAGCGCCCTCAAAGACGTAGTATTCTCGCCCATCAGGATATACATCCAGCACGCGTATGATGACATCGCCATTAGCGGAGTCAGGAAAAGGCCCCCAGAGCGGCTTGAGCGCCATATAGAGCTGTGCCACAGGGAAGCCCGCTATGCACAACGACTCCGGCACAAAGTCCGATATATAACTAATCATGTCGGAGTAATTGCGCCCATCTACGATGTAGCGGGCAGGGCGATCCAAAACGAGCGAGCGATATTGTGGGTCGGTGAAGTCCATTTGACCTTGACTGAGGCGCGCCCGATCGGGGGTATAAACAATCATATTCGGACCGCCGTGCGTAGGCACTGGGTCATCGGGATCCGCTACAAATGCCCGAGGCGTTTCTGGAGCCGTAGGCGGTGTCTCTGAGAGGCGTCCATCGCCATGAAGATATAAGCGCAGGCGCGGAAGATTCGGTAGAGGGAAGGTGTCTGCCTCGTACCAGCGGTTGCCTACATTTGGATTGAGGCTATCTGCCACAGGACCCACGATATAGAAGCGCACATTCGGCAGACCGCCGGGCTTCGTCGCATCAAACTCATACTGCGGTGGTCTCACCTGTTGTCTTGATGTATCCCCGAAAATAGACACCCCTGTGGGAGGGACAGATAGATTTTGTCGGATAGGCGTGCCGTTAGCGCCCAGTTTCATTTCCACAGGAAAGCCACTGAGCCCTCCAGTTCCATTCAAGAAGTTGGCGAAAGTATAAAAGTCTGTGCGGAAGGTATCGGCTGGTACGCGTGCGTATACATTATTGCCTAGGTCCTGCCATGCGGTATCTGGCGGAAGTTGAAAGGTCGGTGTGCCTAAAAAGTAGCGAAACCACCCCACTACTTCTGAGCCAACAATCCTTACGACCTCTTGCACATTTAACTCAGACATATCAGGCACATTGAATTGGTCAATCACATTTGAGGGGTAGCGGTGATCCCGACCATCGGGTAGGATCCGCATATCCCCTGTGCTGCGTGTGCCTATGGTTTGATGTGCCCAAGGACCGATGACGATTTTCTGGTACTTTTTCAGCGAAGGGGGCAAGTGCTTCATCAGGTACTGCCAGGTCTGGATTTGTCCATCTATGAATATATCCCACCAGCCGGTGATATTGTGGACGGGAACTTGTATGTTTTCATACCGGCTTTTTGGACCACGCCATTGAGGATTGCCGTTAGCATCTAATGTGGCATGACTGATATCCATGATGGCGCGAGCTGGGGAGTTAGGGTAATGAACGCCATAAGTCCGTGTCCAGAAGTCTATACAGACTTCGGCTGCCTGGAGGGAGTTTTGTATAGACGGTCCATAATCTGCAAGCGTATGAAGGGAGTCGTATGGATCGGCGGGCCCAGGTACCCATCCCCCATAAAACTCCACTTGCCCGCGCAACCAACCGTCTATTAGCCGCTCTCGGAAGACCCCATTATGATGACCTGCACTGTGATAATATTCGCCTGAGGCAACGATAGGCATAAGGCACTTAAGTCCGCGTCCATTAGGATCAATCGGATGGGCTGCTGCGAGCTGATATTGAGTATTGCCCAGAGCGGAGGCCCCCAGCATGCCTATTTTACCATTACACCGAAGGGCATCCTCTATGCCGTCGCCGTCAGAGTCGTACTTCAAGCTGTCCAAAATCCATATATATGAATCCCAGCCGTCTTCGTGGGTATTAGCTTCTTTATTAGGAGTGATGTCCAGGGGATGACCCGCGTTCGGACCGAGGTGCTGCACATACGCATTTTTATCCCAGCTATCGCTGTACATGGGGAGGTAGACCCCCCAAGACCGATATCGTCCGCGCATGTCCTGCATGATGCCGGCGTATCCCAGGAGCGCATAGGCCGTGGCGAGCTCTACGCGCCCTTTGCCATAGGGGGTTCGGGTGAAAACTACCGGTAAAGCATAAGGATCAGGCTGGTCCGGATATATCAAATACTGCGTCCCTGGATAAGCAAAGCGCACCCGCCGGCGTCCCAGCCCGGGAAGAAGCGAGTCCAAGTCCAACTCTATCTGCGCTGTATCGGAAAAAATCGGGAGATTGACGCTTGTGGCGAGCGGTACGCCATCCCGCATGCGAACCATATACT
>CAZZMF010000133.1:0-4265 GCA_964655255.1 uncultured Sphingobacteriaceae bacterium | reverse complement strand
ATTCAACACTGCAAAAAATGACATCACTTCCGCTCTCAGTGAAGCGAAAGCTTTCGTGGATGGGCTCGCTGACCAGCAAAAAGGCGATGAAGAACTTCAGAAGGATTGGGATTCCGTCAAAAACAAGGTAACTGAGAAGCAAGGGGCGCTAGATCAGGTTGCCAATAGTGCTAAAGCCTTGCAAGACGAAGTCAACGCTCTCACCGAAGAAATCAAGAAAAAGTACGCCCCGAAAAAGTAAGCCCTCTCCTCTCATCACTCTCTACGGGCGCAAGGCATCATCCTTGCGCCTTTTTTCTTAATATTGCCTTGCGGATGACTTTACGACGATGGCTGGGCTGGGCATTATTACCATGGATTATTGGGGCTGGATGCGGACGCAAAGCCGCCATTTTCATTACCCCGTACGATAAAGAACTAAAAAGAGCTTTACGACGGCAAGGACACGGATGGGTGAGCGCTGGGGCAAAGCCCGATACTTCCTCCAAACATTCGTCGGCGTATTTATTACCGGGGCAGTTTATTCGGGTGGTGATGGAGCTACCCCGTCCGCTCTCTGAGGAAGCCAATGACTGGCAGCTCGTGCGCATGGATACGCTTCGTGTGTATGAAGACAGCTTAGTATATGTGCCATGGGCAGGGTCTGTGCGGCTTGGGGGGCTGTCGTTGGACTCAGCACGTGTAGTTTTGCAGAGGTTAGTGGATCGCACGTTTATTGGGGCACGCTTGCGGTTGTACCCAATGTATGCCTATTACCTTTTTGGGCAAGTGTCGCAGCAGGGACGGATTCTTATGGATAGAGCTCAAATACCACTTACGGAACTGCTGGCCTGGGTGCCAGTGCAAACGCGTGAAACCGACTTTAGCCGAGTAAAAGTTTTGCGAGGACCTCCAGACTATAAGCAGGTGTTCCTTGTAGATGTGCGTAGCGCTGATGTGCTTACTGGAAGCTTCCTACTGCAAAGTGAGGATATTATTGTGATAGAGCCGCGAGGCATCATCCGAGGTCGCATAGAGCTACAAAACTTTTTCGCCATCCTTAGCATCCTACAGTTCATCAACTTCATACTTATTTTGAGAGGCTTTTTTGTGTAAGCGGTATGGAGTATAAAAGTGCATGGGATTTTCGTCGTATTTTGATCGTTCTGACCAGAAGGTGGTGGATACCCGTCAGTATGATTTTATTGAGTTTTCTGGCTGTTCGGCTCTATTTGCGCTATGCTACCGCTACTTATAAAAGCGACGCCACCATACAGTTAGATTTCAGTCAAGTCTCCTTTGTAAAAACTGACAAGGGTGGGGGAAGCTTTATTCCTATTGAAAGCATGACGGACGCCTATGTTGAGCTTTTTTCTACTTATGAGCTCGTAGATAAGATTGTTCGTGAAATGGGGCTCAACTGGGAGATATACTCTGTCGGCAAAGTCGGGCGCAGCTTGATTTTTCCCAATCCTTTCCAGATAGAGACGAGCGACTCGCTGCAGGTGATGGGGAGAGATTTCAATATGATATTCCCTGTGAGGTTAGAGGTAGAAGGCGCTTCTCAGAGCTTTTGTTTGCGCAAGGAGGATTCTGTGATATGTAGTGGAAAAGTAGGGCAGTGGGTCGCCTGTGGTAATGGTAAGTTGCGAATAGCGCTGACAGGGGACAGAGGAAGTCTGCCTGGCGGAGAGTTTTTGATATACTGGTACCCTCAGCAGCAAGTCGTACAAAGTTGGCAAATGCGTATCAGCGTATTACCTAAAAGAGGGCTTACGACATGGCTTGTTAGCGTGACGGACGTCTCTTCTTTGCGTGCGCAGAAGTTTCTTCAAAAGCTCTTAGAGCATGCTCGCGAGTATGAGCGCTCCCTCCGGCAAGTGCAGTATCAGAAAGCCATTGAATATGTAGATACCCTCCTGTACGTTGTGCGTGCTAACCTTAGTCAAGCTCAAGACTCGCTATTTCGGAAGGAGCAGGCTTTGGATATGCCTTTTGCCGAGGCAAGGCGTCAGCGTACAATAAGCCTTTTCTCAGAGATAGAACAAAAGCGGTTATTGGTCTCGCAAGATGCAGCTCTTGTTTCTGTATCTGATGCCCTTCGCAGAGTCTCCGACTCTCTGTCAAGTCATCCTGGGTCGAGCCTTCCTGTCATCCCTATACCCCTCGCCATAAATGAAGACATTCGCAAGCTCCTTCAGGATATCAACGAGCTTATAGCGCGTCGGGAGCGGTTGATGCAGCTCTATACTTCTCATGCGGCTCCTGTGGTGAGTCTGAATCAAGAGCTTCAACGGCGCTTAGGGCAAGCGCAGTATCTTTTGGCTGAGGTGCGTGCCGCTTCCAGCGAAGCAAACGCCCGACAACTCCAAGAGTGGCTCAGACAGCGCGAAAGGCTCTATAAAGATATCCTATCTGAGCGAGAATATTCGCTTCTACAAGAGGACATTGCCCTGCGGCGAGATATTTACAAGTCCCTATTGGAGAAAAAAATCCAGCTTTCCATAGATAAGGAAGCAATCGCATCAGCGATCAGAGTGACTCAGCCGCCTACCTTGCCAAGCATTCCCCTCTCCCCGAATCCGATCCAGTTATATGTCGTAGCCTTGGTTTTAGGACTTGTAGTGGGGGTAGGCAGCGTATTGATGTGGCACTTCATTCATCAAAGGGTATCGTATCGGGTAGATATTGAGGGATTGTCTCCTGTACCTATTATTGGAGAACTGCCATTTGGAAAGGGTGAGAAGGGGCTTTTTCCATTTTCGGGTTTGCAGTTGGAAGTGCTGCGGAGCCTGCGCAGCGCGATCGGCTTCCTGTGGGAGGAGCAAGCCCCCAAAGTATTGGTTTTGACCTCCACAGTCAGTGGAGAGGGCAAGTCTTATGTAGCGCGCGGCATGGCTTATGCCTATGCGCTTTCTGGTTATCGCGTTCTGCTTATAGATGCGGATTTGCGGCGTGCATCTATTTCTCATGAGGTGGGTTTTCGGGAGGAGGGTTTGAGTCTTCTCCTTTCAGCTCCCCAACAAATCCTTCAAAGGGTCTCAGAATGCATAGTTCCATTAGGGAGGGAGGGATTAGACCTTTTGCCATCAGGTACCCTGCCGCCTAATCCCGCTGAGCTATTAGAGGCTGGGGGATTACTAACCTTGATTTATGCGCTGGCTGATCGGTATGATATTTTCGTCATAGACACCTCGCCTTTGGGACTCGTGCCAGATACCTTGGGCATTTTACGGCATTTTCCGCAAGCCGTAGTCTTATATGTCTTCCGAGCGGATTACTCCCGACTTCCCTTCTTAAACCATTTAGCAGAAGTGATCAAGGTCCATCGCCTGAACAAAGTCTATCTACTCTTCAACGGTACGCGCCTTTCTAAGCCACGGTATGGTTATGGTTATGGTTATGGCTATTATGGTGAGGCCCGTAATCAACGCTACTACTATCAAGCCAGCCGAAATGGCAAACTCTCCCTGTGGCGAAGACTCCGTGAACTTTTACCTATTTGAGCCATGTGGTTTTTCTCAAAACAGCCTATAGCTATTAACCTTGGCGTGGAGCTAGTCGTGGAGGTCCACAACCACGTCCTGCCAGGGGTAGATGATGGGGCTCGAACGATGCAAGATGCCCTGCAGATGATGCTTTTTTGGGCGGAGATGGGCTATCAAAAAGTTATTGCTACCCCGCATCAAAACACCAGCATGAATGCCCCTGAGACCCAGCTGGAAGCAGCAGAAAGCAAGCTCCGAGAGCAGCTCCAAGAACAGGAGATTCCGATATTTCTCACGACGGCAGCAGAGTATCTTTTAGAGCCAGAACTGCGTTTGCGCCTTCCCCAACTGCGCAGCTTCGGTCCCAAGCGATATGTCCTTATAGAACTGGGCTTTTGGATGCCCCCAGTGGGATGGGAAGGGTTTCTTTTTGATTTAGTGCGCCTTGGCTATACGCCGGTGATAGCGCATCCTGAGCGTTATAGTTATGCCGATAGGGCAACGATGAAAGCATGGTATGAACGGGGATATCTTTTGCAGATTAATCTGCTCTCCCTTGCGCGAGCCTATGGACGGGAAGCGCAGGAGAAAGCGGAATACCTCCTTGAGAAAGGGTGGGTCCATTTTGTCGGTAGCGATATGCATCATCCTGGACAAATCGCTGCTGTGCGCCAGGCTCTGAGCCATAAGCTTATTCGCCGTCGCATGGCTGACTTTCTCAATCCGACCCTTCTATGACGGATAAGCTCGGTCGCATTTGGCTTATTGGGCTTCTGGTTGCGCTTATCGGGCTCAGCG
>CAZZMF010000132.1:0-4269 GCA_964655255.1 uncultured Sphingobacteriaceae bacterium | reverse complement strand
GCCGTAGAAGGCACGACTACAGTCAGCGTGCCGCCTTGTGCTGGTCTGTTTATCCCCACTGCTTTTACTCCGAATGGCGACGGTTTGAATGACATATGGAATATACGGGCACTTGGCTTCCAGCGCTACACAGTCGTGGTATATGACCGGTGGGGTGGAGAGGTCTGGAGCAACGGGGGCGACATGAGCCGGCTGTGGGATGGACGCAGTAAAGCTGGTCAGCCCGTTTTAGAGGGAACCTATGTTTATCTCTTTACCGGCATAGATGGTAATGGAAAGGAGGTTCGTCGCTCCGGTACTGTTACCGTTTTACGGTGATTGGCGGCACTTTCTTTTTCGCCGGCGGCGGTGCGAAATCTGCCGCCGTTTTTTATTTGTAGAGACGGGATGAGAGGGCGTATTTTTGTTTTACTCTGTGTGCGGAGTGCGGCGGCGTTAGCCCTTCTATTTCTCACCACAGGCTGTCTGCGGCTGATAGATGTGGATGTTCCCGCCGACGCTGGGGAATGGGTGATAGAGGGCTACTATAATGATGCAGATAGTGCTGTGGTTCGGATCTCGCAGACGGTTCCCTATTTTGGGGAGGGGCGGCCGCCGGTATATGCGGATGCCATAGTCACGCTGGAGGAGCTGGAAACGGGTGCTGTGGATACCCTGCGGTGGCGTGATAGCTTTTATGTGAGGGTAGGAGGGCGAGTTTCGCCCCAAGCAGGACATATCTATCGGCTGCGGGTGCGCATCGGAGACGAAAATATTCAAGCGGCGGTACGCATGCCTCGGCGCGTACGCATAGATACCCTGTTAGCTTTATGGCGTCCTGCTACGGGGGCTTTACCTGAGGGCTATCGGGCGATCGCTGCCGCCACTGACCCTCCCAACGAACAAAACGCCTATCGCGCGCGCGTCTGGCGCAACGACACACTCTTCAATCGCATTTTTGACTGGATATACTCGGATGACCGCTACATAGATGGGCGCCCAATAGTATTTGAGTTTCCTTATCCCTTGAATGTAGGTGATACATTTTCGCTGGAACTCATGACCATACCTGTGGAGGTGATACGGTTTTATGACCAGGTTGTACGGAATGCCTTTGGTGGGAGTGGGGGCTTCAGCCCGCCCCCGGATAATGCCTACTCTAACTTCACGGGCGGCAAGCGGCGTATATGGGGCTACTTTTTCTGCTATGCCAGCGACAGGCGTGGCATCCGTGTACGAGAATAGCTATTTTTGACCTGTGGCGCTTATTCGTCCGCTTCTTGGAAAAGTCCCGCAGATTGGGAAAAATACCTTCGTCGCCGAGACGGCTGTAATCATCGGCGATGTGGTCATCGGGGATGAATGTAGCGTGTGGTATCATGTGGTGATTCGGGGGGATGTGCATTCTATTCGCATAGGGCACCGTACCAATATCCAGGATGGAGCTATCCTGCACTGCACCTACCAAAAGGCTCCCCTGGTTATTGGAGATGATGTAACGATTGGACATGGGGCTATCATCCATGGCTGTACGATTGGTAATCGTGTGCTGGTGGGGATGGGTGCGATAGTTTTAGACCACGCAGAAGTAGCCGATGATGTCCTGATTGCGGCGGGGGCGCTCGTCCCGCAGTATGCAAAGTTGGAATCCGGCTTTCTTTATGCGGGGATACCTGCTCGTCCTGTGAAGCCCCTGTCGCCTGAGCAAATGGAGAGCCTAAAAGAATACGCTGCTCGTTATGTCATGTACAAAGGCTGGTATCAAAACCCCTCAGAGCCTTCTGCTTCTCGGCAGGGCTTGCAAGCTGATGATTTTGTCGTACCTTAGGGGGGTATGCGTGTCCTCCCTGGATGTACAGTGTCCCTGCATTATACATTATCTGACGAAAGCGGACAAGTTTTGTATCAGACCGAAGAGCCGATAGAGTTCACGGTGGGTCAAGGTGAAATCTTGCCAGCTTTTGAGGAAGCTATATTAGATATGGAGGTTGGGGAGCGAAAGACCTTTACGCTCTCGCCGGAGGAAGCTTTCGGTCCATATCAGCCGGAGTGGGTTTTTCACCTTAGCCGCCAGCAGTTAGAGGGCGGGACTGATGAGCCGATTGAACCTGGACAGGTTTTGACGCTTTATACGCCTGAGGGTGATTCGTTACAGGTGTATGTATTAGAAGTAAATGAGCAAAGTATCCGGGTAGATGCGAATCACCCTTTGGCGGGGAAGACACTGACTTATAATGTGCAGATTTTGAGTGTAGAGTGAAGGTATGGCGGGTAGTAGCTCCGCCGCGTCTATTCAACCGCAGCCGCAAGCGGAGCGGCTTCTGACGAAACCCGTTGCCTTGCGGATCGGCATTCCGCGAGAGAAGCACCTCCAAGAACGCCGAGTACCTCTTATCCCCTCAGCCGTAGCTACGCTCACCGCCCGAGGGTATGAAGTGATTATTGAACATCGTGCTGGCGAATACGCTTCCCTACCTGACCGCGAATATGTGGAAGCAGGCGCTACCGTAGTCTATTCTGCGGAGGAGGTGTATGAACGCGCAGACTGCATCGTCAAGATCACACCCCCGACAGAGAGAGAACTAACCTTTCTGCGCCCGAAGCAGGTTCTATTTTCGGCAGTTCACATGGGGAGCGTGCGGCGCGAATACATTCAGGCGCTTTTGGACAAAAACGTAACGGCGATTGGATATGAGTTTCTCCAAGCGAAAGACGGCAGCTTGCCCATTATGCGTATAATGAGTGAGATTGCGGGGTATGCGGCGATACAGATTGCGTCGGGACTTTTAGCGCAGCAAGGGCGAGCGATGCTATTGGGGGGGATTACAGGGGTACCGCCGGCTCGGGTACTTATCCTTGGCGCTGGAACGGTCGCTTTGCATGCTGCTCGGGCGGCTTTGGGCTTCGGCTGTGCCGTGACGGTGCTGGATGAAGAGGTCTATCGTCTCCAACGCCTCAAATCCGCTTTGGGATATCCTATTGCGACGAGTCTTATTCAGCCAGAACTCCTCTATGAGCTGCTTCCCCAAACCGATGTCCTTATCGGCGCCCTGTATCGCAAGGGAGCCCCAGCCCACATGGTAGTCACCGCCGATATGGTGGCTACGATGGCAGAAGGCAGCGTCATTATAGATGTGGCAATAGATCAAGGGGGAAATGTAGAGACCAGCGTACAAACTACCCATGACCTGCCGACTTTTACCAAATATGGCGTGATACATTACTGCGTGCCGAATATCCCGTCCCGGGTGCCGAGGACAGCCTCTATTGCTTTCAGTAATGTGCTACTGCCGATGCTTCTACGGCTTGCGGAATATGGGGGGATTCGTTCGCTCCTTGCTGCGGGGCACATGCTCAAAACGGGCGTCTATACCTATGGGCGCCATCTGACCAATCACGCTTTGGCGCGGCTTCTGCAGATGGAGTCGCTGGATGTGGAACTGCTGGTGATATAGGGTGGATGGAGGGTTTGGCGCGGCGGCGCCTTCGGCGCCGCCGCGCCCACATAGCCTACTCTCTGCCAGTATTTTATTATTTCTCACCAGGCTGCACAATAGAAAAGCAAATGGGGGTCGTTGGTATCAGAGCTTGTGAGTCCCAAAGCCGAGGCAAATATATCTACTGGCTTTATGTCTGCGCAGGGATTGAAGGATGGGCTACGCTTTTACCTGCTTTCCGTTGGTATTGTTAGGATATGCCTGTGGAGTTCCCTAACTTTGCTACATGCGTATATGGTCCGTTCCTTTACTGGCTTGCTTATCGTGGGCGCAACTTGGCGAGTTGGTCTGGGACTGGCATGGGGAGGGGAGTCAGGGGCAGGGCTATCATCAACCCGGGGAAGCCGGTCAGCTATACAGCCGCCGCTTTCACACCCTGCGTCTGACGGGTGATACCCTGTGGGTACTGGGGCGGGTATGTGTGCCTGCGGGAGATACCGCTTTCCTCCCTAATCCTACGGGCGCGCCTATTGAACTGAAGATTTTCCCCCCCGTAGGTTATCGCCGGGAAGCCAGTTATATCGCCCTCTATCATCGGACTACTGGGGCATTTTTAGGCGCCCTCCTGGCGTATGCACAGTTAGGCGCCCAGTACGCGGTGCGATTCGTGGATTTTGTCTTGTCTGAGAATAGAGACACTGTATGGATAGCGGTAGACTTTCCTACGGGGGGATGTACGAATCGGACTGGTCCAGTTACGGCGTCGCCTGAGGTGGTGTGGCAGTCCCCATCGGGAGCGACTGTACCTGTGGGAGGTGGGGGAGGAGGGTATATCATGCTGCCTGATCAATAC
>CAZZMF010000131.1:0-4279 GCA_964655255.1 uncultured Sphingobacteriaceae bacterium | reverse complement strand
CCTCTGTACCTTTTAGAACTCAATCGCCACGCTGGCAGAACTATACGATGGCTTAGCCGATACGCTACCCAGACTTTTGGGGCTTTTCCGGAGACAGGTGGCGTGGCGGCTCAGTGGATAGGCGTGCCTGTACGCTTTACCGCAGCGGATAAGGTGCGACTGTCCCCAGAAGCAGCGAAGGAGCAGCTCGGCTTCCCCGTAAAAAGCCCTCTTATCCTGATCCTTGGCGGCAGTCAAGGGTCCTCCGCTCTCAATAGAGCCGTGGAGGCGTGCATTCAGACTTGGCTTGAGGCTGGAGCGGCTGTCCTGTGGCAGGTCGGACGCAGCGCCCCTTCCCTATCGCATCCCTGTGTACAAATCGTGCCTTTTATCAACGACATGAGTCTGGCCTATACCGCAGCGGATATCGTCATCAGTCGGGCAGGGGGCTCTACGCTGGGAGAGTTGGCTTGGTGGGGAAAGCCCACTGTACTCGTGCCTTCTCCTTATGTAGCAGAAGACCACCAGCGAAAAAACGCCGCTTTTTGGGCTGAGCGCCAAGCCGCTCTCGTCGTAGAGGAAAGCGCCCCCCACACCCTACAGGAAGCGGTCTTGCGCTTACTTATTGACCATGAACTGCGACGCCGCCTCGCCGACACCGTACAAAAGCTTGCGCACCCCAATGCCGCAGAAAAGCTCGCAGAGTATATTTATACACAGCTCTATGGTACTGCCTAAATCGCTTCGGCTATGGGGCATCGGCGGCGTGGGCATGAGCGCCCTCGCCCAACACCTGCTAAAAGGCGGACATCACATCACAGGATATGACAGAGAAGCTTCGCCTTTTACTGAGATCTTGCAAAAGCAGGGCGTTCGGATTGACTATACGCCTCATCCAGAAGCCGCAGCAGCGGTAGAGGGAATCATTTACACGCCAGCAATACCTGAGGACTTCCCCGAGTGGGAGACTGTCAAAGCTCATCACCTGCCTGTATGGCGTCGTGCAGAAGCTCTCTCCATAGTGCTTGAGCCGTATCAAGTGCTCGCCGTAGCAGGCGCTCACGGTAAAACTACCACCACTGCAATCCTGACCTGGCTTCTATATCGGATGGGTGAGTCGCCTACGGCTTTTGTCGGAGGACTGATGAAAAACTTTGACAATAACTACTTGGCTGGAACCGGCGACCTGGCAGTGGTGGAGGCAGATGAGTATGACCGGGCAATGCTGCGTTTGTATCCAGCCCATGCGATTATTCAGAGTACAGAGCCGGACCATTTAGAGATATATGGGTCGGCGGAAGCGCTATTAGATGCATATAGGCAGTTTGCTCGGCAAGTGCGTGGGGAGCTTGTCCTTGGTAGAGAAGTGCCTGATTTGGGACGACCTGCTCTGCGATATGAAATGAAACATTACCAGGCCATAGGGGATACGGTTTATTTCGCTTATCAGTGGAAGGGCGGGTATAGGCAAGCTTACTGGAGGCAAATCGGCAGACACTTCGCTGAGAATGCTGCCGCTGCGCTCACGCTGCTGGAGGCGCTGGGATATGGGTTTGACACCCTGCAGGCGGCGCTGGCAGAATATGCAGGCGTTGCCCGACGCTTGGAGATATACCCCGCTGGTAGGCATATCGTAGTGAGCGACTATGCACATCATCCGACTGAGATTCGCAGGACTCTGGAAGCCCTACGCGAGGCTTATCCTAAGCATAAGATTATAACGGTTTTTCAGCCGCATCTGCACAGTCGCACGGCTTTTTTTGCGCAAGACTTTGCCGAGGCGCTTAACAAATCCGACTATGTAGTGCTTTTCCCCATTTATGCGGCGCGTGAGCCTTCCACATCATCAATCAGTCATAAGCTCATCTCTCAACATTTGACGGTGCCATTTGAGGAGGCAGTACCTTTGGAGGTAGATATGGAATGGGTTTTCAATATGCCTTATGAGCAACCAAGCGTGGTCGCCTTTTTAGGGGCAGGGGATATTTACTTGCGGGCTATACCCACACAAAAAGCCTTAGCCGGATTGCCATGAGGTACTCTTTCTTCTTCAAAACATTTTTATTGGGGAGCGGGTTCTTAGGCTCGTGGGCATTAGGGGATGGGTATTACATGAAGATGCGTAAGCAGGGCAGGTGGATCCTTCAGGGAGAGGGGACACTCTGGGATTCCTCGTGGGCGCTTCGGCATATTCGGGCAGTGGAAGCGAATAGCCCTTCCGCCTGGATATGGGCGGTCTATAAAGCCCTTAGAGAAGAAGAAGCTTTTCAGAGTTTGCATTTCAGCTACACGGGACGGGGCGATGGGCGTATAATAGCTCGCACCCAAGAACCCGTCGCGCGGGTTAGCCTGCCTTTGCGCCAATATTATATCAGCGCTGAGATGAAACGCCTCCCCTTCATCAAGCCCTTAGATTTGCCTATCATAGAGGCGCCTCGCTGGGATAGCACAGCATTTGAGATCATTTTAGATTTCTGGCGAAATAATCCCATTTACTATCAAGCTACAAGCCGCATCTATCAAGACAGTGATGGTATTTGGCATGCTTATTTAGAAATAAGTCCAGAAACATTTGTTTTAGGACGCACTGAGCATTTGCAGACAGGCTTCGCTCAAATGCCCGTATATTTGCGCTCCCTGCAGCCGAAGATAGGCAGCTTTACATGCAAAACCGTCCTTCTCTACATACCTGACCAAATAGTATGCCAATGAGTGGGAAAAATATGGCGAATATATTCAGCGTAGTTGATATAGGTACGCAGCAGATCCGGGTCCTCGTTGGACAGCCGGATGGGAGTGATAAAGTAAGCGTCTTAGGGATTGGAGAAGTACCTGCCGATGGGATTGACGATAACGGCGTGGCCCACATAGACCGTCTCGTACAAGCTATTCAAAAAGCCCTTACCCAGGCGAATCAGCAGTCCCAAGTAGCTATCTCGCGCGTTTGGGTCGTGACCAATCACATGCACCTCTATGGAGAACAAGCCGATGCCGTTATCGCATTTTCTGACCCAGAACACGAGATTAGCCTTCAAGATTTACAACTTCTGCGCCAGCAAGCGGTACAGCGTCCCGCTAAGCCCGACATGGAGCTTATCCATGTCATACCGCAGTACTACTCCATAGACCATCGGGATTTTGTGCGGGAGCCGCTGGGTATGACAGGGGTAAGGTTAGAGGGGTATTTTTACCTCGTATATGCGCCGCAATCGTACCTGACGATGCTGCGCAAATGTTTCAATCGCTTGGACATAGAAATAGAAGGCTTTGTCGCTCGTCCCTTAGCCACCGCCGAAGTCTTTCTCTCCCCAGAACAAAAAGCCTCAAGCGCCGCTCTGCTCTACTTGGGGAATCACGCCACCGGCATCGTGCTATATGAAAATAGTTTCTTGAAGCACTTCTCCATGCTGCCTTTGGGGGGGTATCAAGTAACGATGGACATCCGTGAGATGCTTCGCTATGTCCTTCCCTCCCAAGCGGAAGAGCTCAAAGTGAGCCAAGGCGTGGCTTTTGCTGATTTAGTTCCACAGGATGAATATTTGAGGTTGCGGGTCTCGCCCGAGGCAGAGCCGATAGATATTCACCGTCATACGCTGGCGCGGGTTATACAGGCGCGGCTGTCGGAGACGCTGGTCTTCATCGCCAAGGAAATCAAACAAGCCGGGCTTTTAGATAAGTTATATGGGGGTATTTACATCGCTGGCGGGGGAGCTCTGATGCCGGGGATGAGTGATTTGATAGAGTATGAGTTAGGGGTACGCACACACATAGTGCGCGTGGCTCAAGTGCTGGGACGCGGAATGACAAGTCGAGTCAATACCCCGCGCATGGCAGGGGCGGTCGCTGGCTTGTACTTAGCACCGATCTTGAAGGAGTTTATGCCGCCTGTACTTCCCACGGCGCCCACAAAAGGAAAAGAAAAGTCCTCAAGCCGTTCCAAGCAGCGCTCGCAGATTTTACAGAAGGTTCGGAGCCTTTTAGAAAATACCATCAAGCTTCCGCAAGACCTCATAGACTGAAACCACAAAAAGAGATAAGATATGAGTATTTCCTTTTCTCAGGACCCGATGCCCCCCATCATCACCGTCTTAGGGGTAGGGGGTGCAGGTTGCAATGCCGTAAGCAACATGTTTCAACAAGGCATTCATGGAGTGGACTTTGTCGTGTGTAATACGGACAGCCAAGTGCTGGGACGCAGCCCCGTACCGCGTAGGCTACTGATTGGACAGAAGCTAACTGGGGGCTTAGGCTGCGGAGCGGATCCCCAGCGCGGTAGGCAAGCCGCAGAAGAAAGTATAGA
>CAZZMF010000130.1:0-4336 GCA_964655255.1 uncultured Sphingobacteriaceae bacterium | reverse complement strand
GTCCAGGCGCCGGATAGCATGATTATAAGTGTCAGCAATATAGAGCGCCCCTTCATGGTAGCACAGTCCGATGGGATGCTGGAGCAGAGCTTGGGAGGCTTCGCGATCGTGATAACCGAAATCAAAAAACCCTTTCCCTACCAGCGTCTGGACCCTTTCGCCCTCCACATAGCGGATGGAGGAAGTTTCGCTGTCAGCAAAATACAGTCGCCCTGTGGGATCCATAGTCAGTCCTGAGGGCTGCGCCAGCGCTGCCACAAGCCGTGGACCGTCTATTAGATTCTCATAGCCGGAGCCGGCGAGCACTTCCATGCGACCCGTTTCTGTATCCATGCGCCAGAGCTGATGACAGCCCGCCATAGCTATGTAGAGCGTTTTGTCCTGTAGCGCCACATCCCAGGGGGAGTTCAACGGTATGTGGCGTCCCTGTCCGCCTGTATGAAGGCGCCGCGCCTGCTCGCCCGTGCCAGCGACCGTTTCTACCCGCTGCGTTCTCAAATCTACCCGGCGGATGAGGTGATTCTCAGTGTCAGCCACATATAGCGCATCGCTTTTCGGATCATACGCCAGTCCTTGGGGTCGGAAAAACTCCGCTTCTTCGTAGCTGCCGTCTTTCCAGCCTTCATTGCCGCTGCCGATGACCTCCAGCACCGCCCCATTCAAAGCGATGCCGATGATGCGATTGTGATTAGAGTCAGTGAAATACAGTCGGGGAGTAGGTTCGCCGGAGCGATGAACGAGAGTGATTTTCCCCGGAAAGGCTAAAAGCCCCGTCGCCATGGTGTGCTTCTCCAGCCGCAGGGGCAGCGGCGTCAGCCGAAGTTCTTTTTCATACAGCCCCATAAGCTCCCGCAGACGGGGCACCAGCCGGTCATAAATCCCCTCCCCTGCCGACTGCCAGAGCACTTCCCCGCGCGGACTGATGAGCACAAAAGTGGGCCACGCATGCACCCCGTACATCTGCCACACCCGGTATCCTTCATCCACCACTACCGGATGCTCAATATCATATCGCAAAATCGCCGCACGGATATTTTCCAGCTCCTGCTCGTTTTCAAACTTCGCTGAGTGCACCCCCACTACGGCAAGCTGTGGAAACTCCCGCTCCAGCCGCTTGAGATCAGGCAGCACATGCATGCAGTTGATGCAGCAGTAGGTCCAGAAATCCAGCAAAACGAAACGACCAGCAAGGTCTGTGTGCAGGCGCAAAGGACGGCTCACATTGAGCCAGCGCAGATGAGATGGAAACTCCGGCGCACGCTTCACAGGCTGACAGTTTGCGATCAGAATACCTAACAAAAGCAGCTTTCGCATTTTATGAGTAAAACAGAAGGGGTGGTAATCGTATCTTTGACGCATGCGATACGCTACACTTATCGGACTGACTGGCTTGCTGCTGGCGCAGGCGCCTGCACCAGTCGGCGGTGATGCCTGCGGATACCGCTGGTACACATCGGCTTCTAATGTACCAGACTCTACACCTACTTTCGCTTGGGTAAACCCCTCCGACCTCAATAATGGCAATCCTGACACTGTAAGAGGCATGGGAGATGATAACCATTCACCGCCCATCCAACTCCCCTTCAACTTTGTGTTTTACTGGCATAGCTATAACACAATCTATATCGGGTCTAATGGCTATATCACTTTCAGGAGGCCGTGGCAAGTGGCTTCTGGCCCAGCACCGTATTTCCCGCGTTTCCCGAGTTCAGCCCTTCCAAACGATTGGATTGCCCCTTACTTAGCCGATTTGACTTTTACCGATGAGGCTGGTGCTCCGGTACCTTCAGCCCGTCTCTTGTATGGCACGGATGCTCAGGGGCGCTTCGTTATCATCTGGGATAGTGTCCCCTACTGGAATGACGCTTCTCCAGGGCACTGGCAGGGACGCAATAGCTTCCAACTCATTTTAGACCCACGCGACTCCTCCATCACCATACAGTATAAGCAAATCACAGCTGGCTACGATGCCACTTATAGCAATGGCAACTTCAACGTCGTTGGGATGGAAAATATCACCGGGCAATTCGGACTGGATATCGCAGCCGCGTGGCCCGTACCCATTCAGAATTTCGCTATCCGAATTTATCACCCAAGAACCTTTACCTGTAACTTGCGAGATATTCAAGCAGACTGGACTCTCAACGAACGGGGCGAGGGACTCATCCTGATCCGGAATGGCGCAGTCCCCCAACTCCAAGCAGGCGTTTTTGTATCAGGTAATCAAGTCATCACCAATAACATTCGCTCAGCACTGCGCATCACGCCAGTGCCCGCAGCTCAGGATATTTTGAGAGACACTGTCTTTTTCACGCCTCCGGCGGGTGGGTTTCCGTCAGGCACTGCTCTCACAGCCGCTTACACCCGCACGCTGAATACAGACCGCCCACCCAATACCCCGCTCAGCACCTCCCGATATAGCGCCCAGCAGATCGTATCGCTTATCGGTATCCCCGATGGATACGGGGGCAATAATACCTATGTTACAGAACTGGTTATCTGTGACAGCCTCACAAGCGGACCACGGCAGGGCAGGTATATCTTGCGTTATGATGATGGAAACTGGGATAATGTAAATGAGGGGTTAGGTGGGATTGCCTTTGCTAATGGAATGACATTCGTAGCGCCTCAGGATATTATCGTAGAGGCGCTCTCGGTAGATATGATACACCAGGTAGGAGGCTCTAATAACTACCCTCTGGCGCTCTGGGTCTATGAGTATGACCCGCAGACAGGTGCCGTCGGCGCTAAGCTGGACTCTGTCGGGCTGGATGTTACAGATTTTCCCAGTGGAGAACTGATTCGGACGCTCCCGGGACAGTCTGCTACTTTTGAACTGCGGCGCTATACAGTCCCGCTCACCTCACCGATCAACCTCTCAGCTGGGCAAGGTGTGGCGGTAGGCTTCCTTACGCTGGCGCCGGCAAGCGCCACCTCTATCGGAAACTTCGTCGTAGACGACCAAGCGCCCCCCATCTCTCGCCGGGCACTGGAAGGCATTGCTGGCATCTGGGCTCCATATAGAGACGCAGAGGGTGTAGATTTTGCTGTGGGGCTAATCGCTCGCCTCGATCCTACAAGCAGTACGACAAGCGCCCCGCGTCCCCCCGTCTGGGAAGCTGACCTTTTCCCGAATCCAGCCTCAGACGCTGCCTATCTCCGCATCGTCCTGCCAGAAAGGAGTATAGTCTCTATTCGCATCGTTGATCTGCAAGGGCGCGAGGTGTGGGCAGAGCAGCGCGAAGTGCCTGCTGGCGGGTACAAGCTGCGGCTTCCTACCCACCTTGCAACCGGCACATACTTCGTAGGCGTGACCTACCAAGGCTATACCAAGGGCTTTCGCCTCGTCGTACAATAAAGTTCCCGTCCCGACTCATGCGGCGAGAGAGCTCAAAAGGCTTTCTCGCCGCTTTTGTTTTTCACCACAGACGCAGGTTTTGTTATTTCGGGAAGATGAAAGACGGTAGCGGGGATGTGGTGCTTTGGCGCTTAGAAGATGCGCTGCGTTGGGCGGAGAGTCGCTCCCTCTGGCCCCTGACCTTTGGGCTGGCATGCTGTGCTATAGAAATGATGGGGACTTTTGCGAGTCATTTTGACTTAGAACGGTATGGGATTTTCCCGCGAGCGACACCCCGACAGGCAGATTTGATGATTGTCTCCGGTACGGTCACGGCGAAAATGGCAGAACGCATTCGCCGCTTGTATGACCAAATGCCGGCGCCAAAGTATGTCATATCCATGGGGTCCTGTGCCACAGCAGGCGGTCCCTACTGGCAATACGGCTACCATGTCGTCAAAGGCGTGGATAAAATCATCCCTGTAGATGTCTATGTCCCTGGCTGCCCGCCGCGCCCCGAAGCACTGATTGACGGCATCCTCAAGCTGCGAGAAAAGATCCAACGCGGTGCATAAGCCTATCGTCATAGACGACACTGCTGACGCCCTTGTATTATCCAAGCCGCCGGGCATGCCTACCCAAGCCGATGAGACAGGCGACTTGGACCTGCTGACTTGGGCAAAGAGGGAGTTCGGATATCCTTTGCATCTCGTACATCGGATAGACCGTCCTGTGGGTGGCATAGTGCTTTTTGCCAAGGGTAAAAGCAGCGCTGCCCGATGGAGCGCCCGTTTTCGTCATGGGCAGATTCACAAAGTCTATCTCGCTATTACTGAGCCGCCTGTGTACCCTCCATTCGGAGAACTGAGACACTTCCTACAAAAAGACGCCCGAAAGCACCGTGCCCGCATCTTCTACAAGCCGACGCCGGGCGCTGACTTGGCAATCCTACGGTATCACACGCTGAGCACACGCTCCGAACGGTCTCTGGTGCTGGTG
>CAZZMF010000129.1:0-4359 GCA_964655255.1 uncultured Sphingobacteriaceae bacterium | reverse complement strand
CTCCCGAAGAGGTCGCCCAAGCCAAACTCTGGAGCGATTATGTATGGATAGGTCCCTTTTTTCCGACGCCTTCGCATCCAGAGAGAAAAGACTTCTTGTCGCTGGATGTATTGAGGGCTTTGCGGGAAAAGCATCCAGACTTTCCCATCGTAGCGTTGGGAGGGATTGACTCAGAGGAAAAAGCCGAGGCTGTACGGGCAGCAGGCGCATGGGGCTTTGCGGGGATTAGGTATTTTTTGTAGTAGCGGCGCTGCTCACTGCTTGATACTCCCAAGTCCCGCAGGGGCTTTCCTTGTGTGCTTCACAGGTGCTGGGTATAAAATGCTTGGCGCGCATGGGGTTATGTGAGGGGGGCGGCGGCGCCTTCGGCGCCGCCGCCCTCACCCAATCAAAGAAATGCACCACTTTGCCATTATACCAAAGTGGCGCATTCTTTTGCCTTTTGAGGGGGCGCGGCAGCGCCTTCGGCGCTGCCGCGCCCCATGTAGCGTAGTCTCTGCCAGCATTTCATTATTTCTCACCAGGCTGCACAATAGAAAAGCAAATGGAGGGCTCTGCCATTACTTCATTCCCGCTCCCCTCCCCATGTATGTACCAAAATAAAGCCCAGTCCAATAAGCAGATTCGTGATAAAGAAGAAAATCGCTTCCTCTATCGGAAGCCCTCCGGGAAGGTATAGCTGCGTTGAAGTCTCCTTCGCAATGTGCCATATATCCAGTCGGATTGCTATCGTATCCGCTATCCATAAGTAAAGCGTAGGGGGGATAATCCCTACCAGAAGCAGCTTACCGTGTTGGAGAAAAGCCTGAGCCCCCAGTGCCCACTGTCCAGCAATAACCGGCAGTGCCCATCCCAAAATAAGCCCCAGATAAGTATAGCGCGCCTCTCCATAAAACAAACTGTACCATGCAGCCGCAGCCCCCATAAACAAAGCGCCGCCGATACTCCACACCAGCCAGGCAGGAATAGATACAGGGGAGCGACTGGATAAGCGGGCGCTCCACCCCCATAGCCATCCCGTCGTAAGGAGGGTCTGTAAGATGAAAAATAGATATTCCTCCAGCGGTACCCAACCCAGCCGAATACCCCATGTCCTATCTGAAGGATAAGTCCAGATACCTGCTGCGACAAGGTAGTTATCCCATGGGGTTGTATAAAGCACGGCGACAGCGGTCAGAAAGCTCGCTGTGAGTCCAAAAGGGCGGGGTAAAAGCGGTGGTCGAGGTACTTTTCGCCATGCCCATATCGCCACTAAGGCAAGGACAGGCAGCAGAAAAACCATCAAAAACTGCCCGTAAGTCATGAGATTTTTTCTACTTTCATGCGCACGTAGGGATAGGGTTCTAAGGTAGCGCCCATGTGCATTTCCACATCGTGAAGGAGGGTAAAGCGAAACCGCTGCAAGAGATAACTCAGTACCATGCGCAGTTCTACTTGAGCGAAGGGGGCGCCAATACACATACGAGGTCCGCCACTGAAAGGGACGTAGCTAAAAGTCTCTGTCTGACGCGCACTTTCCAGCCAGCGCTCTGGGCGAAAGGTTCCGGGCGCTTCCCAGTAGTGAGGGTGCCTTTGCACGAGATAATAACTTAGAAGGACTTTTTGCTCGGGCCGGAGGTCGTACCCCATGATCTGTACGGGGGCGACGATTCGCCGATTGCCTGCGTGGATCGGGGGATACAAGCGCAGGGTTTCCTTCACAAAAGCATCCAACTGAGGAAGTTCGCTAACTTTTTCAGGGGGCGGAAGTTCGTCTCCAAAGTGCCCTCGTATCTCTTCTCGCACTTTTGCTTGCCACTGGGGATACCGTCCAAAAAGGTATAATGCCCATGCCAGAGCAGCTGTACTGGTATCGTGCCCAGCGATGAACATAGTCATCATCTGGTCGCGCACGATTTCATCATCTTCCAAGTGTTGGATAAGGTGGGTCAGCATGTCATCAGGGGGGGCATCAGTTTGGCGCCGCTGGCGTATCAACCGGTAGAAGTGAGCATTGAGCGGGGCGATAGCAGTAGGAACTCTACCAGTGCCTAAAAGGAGCCACTTGCCCGGTCCGATGTAGTGTATCGCGGAGAGGATGGGCTTCCAGAGCGACTGGAGCTCATCAGTGAGGTCATGGGAGAAATAGACCCATTCAAAAGCGAGGAGAGCGACTTTGCGCATCTCTATAAGCATGTCATAAGTGGCACCATGCTGCCACTGGCTAATGAGGCGCTCAAGGAGCGGATAAAAGGTGGTCAACCGCGGAAGGAAGTGTTTGCGGCGATTACTGGGGTCCATGATGCGACGCAGGACGGCATGAGTATGTCCATCTTCCACGAGGAGTCCGCGCCGGAGGAGGCGTACGACTGGTTCATCGCCTACCCGCCAAGCAAACGCCTGCCGCTTTTCAACAAGGGCTTCGCGTAGGGCTTGGGGATGGGCAAGGACGATACGCTCAAATCGTCCGAGTCTAAGCCGAAAAATATCCCCTAAACGGGCATGGAGGAGTTCCAGGGCGTGAGGCAAGCCACGGGTACCTTTGCGGAGTAGCCAGAGAGTACGCAGTCCATCCCGAGCGCCGAGCTTCTCCACGCCGGGCAAGGCGCGCTCAGCCATACCCAGGCAAAGCTATCGGCTCTGAGAAACAAGGGGCTTGATAACAAAAAGTATGAAACTCCCCCCTTTCGCCACAGGGGTCTATCCCTTCAGGCAAGCTCTCAATCCATGGGAGGGTATATTCTATGGGAGGGGCTGCGCCGGGGAGCTTCTGCGGGTCAATCCATACGACCTTAGCACGGATGCCACTGTCAAGCATCTCTTGCGCCAGCTCAAGGCTTTTATCTGGCGAGCCGATCCACGCAGGGAAAAGCGCCTCCATGCCCGCCGCCTGTGCAAGCTTCTCCCGATAAGCGCGAATATCCTCCAAATACAGATCGCCAAATGCCACGGCTGAGAACCCCTGCTGTCGAGCTTGACCAAGCACGCTGAGGATGTACCTTTCGTAATCAGGATTGGACAGCGGAAAGGGCATAGGGACTTCCCAGAGGGGTAAGCCTGCAGCGACCGCCTGCCGGCGGACCCATTCCACTGGTACATCGTGAAAAGGGACGCGCCGCATCGGTGTAGTCGTAGTCAGTAGCGCCGCCACAGAATAGCCAGTTTCCCGAAGGCGATGCAGCGCCCACGCACTATCCTTTCCAGAACTCCAAAAAAGAAGGACTTTCATGCCTGTACAGCCACTGGACGCGGAAGGGGATAAGCAGCGGTCAGGGCTTTTTCGGTAGCCTTAGCGGAGAGGAGAACGCCCGGGACGCCAGCGCCAGGATGCGTGCCTGCCCCGACAAGAAAAAGATTCGGAAGGCGGCGACTCCGATTAGAGGGGCGAAGCACCGCAGTCTGCCACAGCACAGGTTGCGGTCCCCACGCCGCTCCATAGGTGCAGTTCCGCTGATGCAAAAAGTCTTCTGGGGTAAAGCGTTCCTTCACGACAATCGCGTCGCGCAGCCCTTCCAGTCCGAGTTTCTTTTCCAGGAAGGTCAGGATGCGCTCTTCATACGATGAACTTAGTGCATCCCACTGCACGCCAGATTGGAGGTTGGCTACGGGGGAAAGTACATACAAGCTCTCGCCCCCTGCTGGCGCCATGCCGGGCTCCGTGCGTGTCGGCGCATGAAGGTATAATGAAAAGTCCTCCGGCACTATTCGCCGATGAAAGATATCTCTTACCAGTCCCCGATACCGGGGTCCTAAGGCGATAGTATGATGCGGAAGCTTTTCTGGATAAGTGCGTCGCAACCCCAGATATAGCAGAAAGGCACTCATGGAGTATTGAAGGGTGCGTACCCGAAAGGTAGACAGGCGATACGGCTCAGGGAGCAGGCGCGTGTAAGTGTGGAGAAAGTCAGCATTAGAGACTACAATATCGGCAGGGATGTCCCCCGCTTCAGTTTGCACGGCGACGGCTTTGCCATTTTTTACAATAATGGATTTAGCTTCGGTATTCAGGCGCAATATGCCGCCCAGCTCTTGAAAAAGGCGAGCGAGCGCTTCTGCTACTGCGTGCATGCCCCCATAAGCGTACCATACGCCGCCGACTTTCTCAAGGTAGGGGATCATTTGATAAACGGCAGGGGATAGGAAGGGATTCCCGCCAATAAAGAGCGGATGAAAAGAGAATACAAATCGTAGCCGTTCATCTCGGAAGTACTGCCGAGCGAAACTGTAAGCGGAGCGCAGCGCGCCTAATCGGAGAGCTTTGGGGAGGAAGCGCCACAACTCCCTCCATGTAAAAGGGCGCGCCCCCAGCCCCTCTTCAATCACCGCCTCATAAAATGCCCGGGAGCGTTCCATAAAGGCATCGTAGGCTTTTTCTTCTCC
>CAZZMF010000128.1:0-4404 GCA_964655255.1 uncultured Sphingobacteriaceae bacterium | reverse complement strand
GAAGAGATTGGAAGCCGTTTATCGGAAACACAAGAAGAGGACTCTCCCGCGGGGTATTTGGCTCGGGTAGCTGCCCGCATAGAGAAAAGCCTATAGCCTATGCCTTCTCTGAGGCAAGCGCCAGAGGTCTAATGGCAGAGTGGGGCGTTCTTTTGAGTTCTAAGCGAGATGGCGGCGGCGCCGAAGGCGCCGCCGCCACCCCAATATACTCTATTCTCTGCCAGTATTTATTTTATTCTTCCCCGCAAGGCTGCACAATAGAAAAGCAAATACGGTGCTTTGGCATAACAACATCAAAAAATAATGGGCAGCGGAAAGGACCGCTACCCACTCAAAAAATCTAATGCTTTATGGCGATTTACTTTGCAAGTTTCTCCTTGATTTGCTTCTCCGCTATAGCTGCGGTGATTGTGACTATTTCTAACACTTGAGCAAGCACTTCGGGCTTTATGTTCATAGGTGCCAGGTCAAAGCGCATCATCACTTTTACATCGGTGGGCGTCTCAATCAGCTCGGGCTTACGAGTCTTGACGCCGGGGAGTTTTACCTTTGGGGCAGGAAGAAGAGCTACAACAGGCTTGAGCTTGCTGACAACATCTTTTTGGGCACTTTCATAGAGCTTGACACCAAACTCCAATACAATGCCTTCATTCTCACCTTCCTGACCTCCGTTCTGCTCCTTAGCCTGCTTGTCTTCTTTGTCCTTTTTGTCCTTTTTCTTCTTGGGCTTCTCTTCCGAAGGCTCAACTTCTACCACCCGAAAAGCCGCAAGAAACTGCATCTTACTTCCATCCTGAGCAGTGTAGGTAATGATAGTTCGCTCTTTTGAGCTTTCCTTATCCGCCGTTTCTACTGTGAAAGGAATTTTCGCCGCTTGGAGAGCCTCTCTAAACTGGCGATTGAGGATCTTAGTCTTGGCTAAGAAGATGGAATCTTTACGAGCGGCTTCTGCTTCTAACGATGCCTCTTGCGCTACAACAGGGCCCCCTAACAGAGAGGCCACCAGAAAGGAAAATGACACTAACCGCTTCATACGCTATGGGTTTTAGAATGGTTATTTTCGAAAAAGCTCCACCACCGCTTTGGCTACGCTGGCCGCAGCGATAATCCGAGTAAGCGTTTGGCGAAACTCTTTCGCTTTTTCAGTAAGGGCGGCCTCGTCTGCAAAGAGCCGCCGCGCCGGGATGCGAACCGATACGAGTACTTGATTCGTCTGAAAGCTTACGCCATCTCCAAGAGCAATTTCAGCCTGCGCCCCACTTTCAGCTAACTTTTTCCAAGGACTTTTGACGACGAGTTTGTCTGTTATCTCGCGAATGATGCTTTCTGAGAGCGAGTTGATAGTGCCTACGGGAATAGCTATGATAAGGTTCCCCTCCTCCTCCCGCATGTATAGGAAAAATCGGTTTTCCTCCTCGTCTTTCATCGTTAGGGTCAAGAACTGCCCTTGAACTTTGTAGGGGAGCCGTGTAGCTTCTACGAGACTCAGCAGTTTATCGCCCTGCGCTAAGGCGACCTGCATTAGCCCTAAAAAGGCTACTGGTAGAATAAACATTACCCCTCTCATACGCACCGCAAAGGTATGACTTTTTCCCGAACCTTATGCAAACTACATGTCTTGACAAGGAACGCCTTATGTGGGGAGCCCCCCGCGCTCTCAAAAGGGCAAAGCAGTGGCCGCTTTGATATGTGTATGCTGCTCTGGAAAATAGTTTGAAAGGGCACGAAATCGAATGGTATGAGAGCGACTTCTTGCGTGATTTCTACCAAAAGTGGCGCATTACTTTGTTTTTTGGGTTGCGGCGGCGCCGAAGGCGCCGCCGCAACCCCATGTAACCTGCTCTTCGAAAGAGCCATGGAAAAGCAACCAGACCCCCTTCAAAAAGGCATGTGTTCGCTGCTTTGATTCTGCAGCTCAACGCACACCACATCAGCCTCTGAGCAGATAGTGCCTTGGCGGGGCAGCACAGAAGTAAGTCGTCCATCGGCGCCTAAGTCCCAGAAGGGCCCTTTGAGAAACACGTTAATGCCTATGGCGTTGGTATCGTACTGGGCAAGTCGCCCTCCCATAGCGTATCGGAGCCATGCTTGCCCTTCGGTCAGCGCTACTGAGTCCACATCTGAGGGCGCTTCCCAGCCGCTATAGCCGCGCCATGGCTTTTCCCAACAGCCAGCCCCCATCAAATAAGAAGGCACCGCCAAAAGGTCTATGTCTCCAAGGGCTTCATAACTTTGAGGAAACCAGCTGTCGGCACAAATCAGCACGCCCAACCGTCCCAAAGGCGTCTCATACACGGGAAGCTCCTCTACTCGCCCCGGTCGCATGAAGCCCAGCTCTTCGGCGATTGGAAAAGCTTTTCGAACGACCTGTGCGTCAGGACGCCCATCTGGATGATACAGAAGGCTAATGTTTTCCAAAGGCGCATCCAGTTGAATAGAAAGACTATCCGCTCCTATATATGCCCCCGGCAGGACGATAGACCCAGCGACGATATAGACCTTGTAGGTTCGGGCGAGCTTGGCAAAAGTTTGGTGGAATGCTTTTGCCATTAGCGGGGCTTTGAGCCGAAAAGCTGCGACTGCGGACGGATCTGTCCACCCCTCCTTCTTTGCCTGCCGATACGCCCGCCAGAAGCTCAAAGGCTGCCGAAGCACCGCCCAGGTCAAAGCCCCTTGCAGCGTTTTTGCTTGATAAGTCCCCACAGCTTCGTCAAGGAGCACCAACCAAGTGCCAATATACTCGGGAAATACCACGATAGTTGACTCACGCAGACAGCCGGTGGCGCGGAGGGTGTCCATGTACGCTCGCAGCTTCTGCTCAAAGCGCTCCGCACAGGCATAATCCACCGGCTGCATGAAAGGCTGCACACCTACAAGCATACCCGAGCGCCGCGCCTTAGAATGTAGCTTGACAATGTGGAGGCGAGGTACTGCCACAGTAGCTTCACATCGGGGAGGAAGCATAAGAAGCCAATATGCGCCGCCCACAGCTATCACAGCAAACGCAGCGAACCATATCCAGCGCCTACGCATAGTCCGTCCCCGTGAAGGTAAGCTATACAGTGCAGAATAAGCATTTATTTTCGCCATATGCTGAATGTAGCTATCATCGGTGGAGGGATAAGCGGATTATATGCCGCTCACCTTTTGAAGGCGTCAGGATTAGAAGTCCTTGTCATAGAAGGGGCGGACCGGTTAGGCGGACGCTTGCACACCATCTATTCACCCGAGGGGCATCCGGTGGATCTGGGTGGGCAGTGGATAGGACCAGATCATACGCTCCTGCAGGAGTGGATACACCGCCACCAAATCCCTACCCATCGGACTTATACCAATGGCGAAAACCTTTTGATACATCAAGGCAAAGTCAAACCCTACAAGGGGGCTATTCCTAAACTTTCGTGGCTAAGTTTGGTAGACTTGGGCATCGGCTTGGCTCGCCTCAAGAAAATGGCTGATCGAGTTTCCCTTCATGCCCCGTGGCAGATCCCTAAGCCTGAGTGGGATGAAATCTCCTTAGCGGCATGGATGAGGAAGGCATTTCGTACGGCCCAGGCGCGACAGACCTTTGCAGTGGGGTTAGCGACCGTGCTCGGCTGCGAACCCGAAGAAGTTTCCTTATGGCATACCTTGTTTTACATTCGCAGCGCCGGAAGCATAGAAGCCCTCATAGAGACCGAAGGCGGGGCACAAGAGCGCAAGTTTTCCCGCGGCGCTGTCTCCCTCATAGAAAGCATAGCCGCAAATGTGCCTTATCGTACGGGGACACGCGTGCGGCGAGTCGTATGGAGACCAAGCAGAGTAGATATTTACACCTCACAGGACACTCTCACCGCAGAGAAGGTTATTCTTGCGCTGCCGCCCGCCAGCATGGGATACATCGAGTTTGAGCCGCCCTTGCCGCCTACCTATCATCAACTGAGCCAGCGAATGCCCATGGGAACCATCACCAAGGTCATCGCCATCTACGACCAGCCTTTCTGGCGCAAGCGCGGCTGGAGCGGACATGTGCTCAACTTAGAGGGTGCCTTGCGAATCACTTTTGACACTTCTCCCCCAGAGGGTGAATATGGGATGATTACAGGCTTTGCCGTGGGAAAACAAGCTCGTGCCCTTCTTACGCGTTCGAGTGCAGAAAGAGAGATGTACTATGGGGAAGCCCTGCAAAACATTTTTGGAGCAAAGCCGCGCTGGCTCTATCAGAAAACTTGGGCAGATGAACCGCTTATAGGGGGCTGTTATGTGGGTTATTTTGGTACGGGCGGATGGCGGTTTTTTGGAGAAAGCCTGAGAAAGCCTTTACCTCCCCTCTACTGGGCAGGCACAGAACGCGCCGAAACCTGGATGGGCTATATTGAAGGGGCGATGCGTTCAGCAGAAGCGACCGTCCAGCGGATCTTAGAG
>CAZZMF010000127.1:0-4427 GCA_964655255.1 uncultured Sphingobacteriaceae bacterium | reverse complement strand
CCTCTAACTCGCGCTTCTGAGCTTCTAAAGTGCGCCGCGCCTGCTCCAAACGAAGGTTCTGCATATGGAGCTGCTCCTGAACATGCCGCAGTTCTGTAATGTCCTGAAGAAGCACTACCATCGTTTCTACCTCCCCCTCCGGACCGACTTCAGGAATGCCCCGCACCGCCATTTTACGCATGCCGTACACGGATGGAAAGTCTATTTCTGCCGACTGTACCACCAAAGTATCAAAGAGCTTCTGTATAAACTCAGACCAAAAGCGCACCTCATCTAACGAAAACCCCACTGAGTAAATAGTATTCCGAATGTAATGTGAAGGCGAGTAGCCTGTATAGCGCTCTATGGTGGGATTGACATACAAAAAATGCCCCTCCCGGTCAATCCGAAAGATAATATCAGGGGAGTTTTCTACAAGCGATTGGAACTTGAGGCGAGTACGATACTGCTTCTCATACTCCATCTCCTCGGTAACATCCCGCAAAATCAGTAGAATCGCTTCTATGCCAGGGTAGCTAAGATAGTTGCGTCCAAAAGCCTCCAGCCAGAGCAGTTGCCCATTCTTGTGACGGTAGCGAAAACGAAGCATCTGTGGAGCGCCATCTGGGGTAGGAGATAAAAGCGACTGAAAGTACTGACGCACAGCATCCGCATCCGCCCGATCTACTGGACGAAAAAAAACTTGTAGTTCTTCGTTAGTGTAGCCGAGAAGACGATGGACAGCCGGGCTGAGATAACGAGGCCGCCCTGTGGCATCAAAAAACACAATAGCCTCCTGTAGGTGAGCGACGATAGTATCCCAACGATTTTTGGCGTAGGTGAGCTGCTTTTCTACTTGATGGAGAGTCGCTTGCATATCCTGCAACCGCTGTTCAGACTGCTGCAGCTTCTGTAGCAGAGTAGCTGCGTAGGCTTTGAGCTGGTCAGATTCGGTGCGAAGGGTCTGTACTTGGACTTCTAAGGCTGTGCGGGCTTCGGTGAAGGAGCGTTGGCGATGGCTCTCCTCTTGGAGAAGGTAGCCTACGGCGAAATAAGGGATCAAAGCTTCGGCGATAGCTTGCTGAGCGGGCTCCCACTCGGTGAAAGCGGCAATATCCCATACTCCATATATGCTATTACCGGCGATGACTGGCAGGACGGCGACGGCTTGGGGCGGGGCTTTACCGAGGCCAGAGAGGGCTTGGAGGTAGCCCTGCGGCAGCGTAGAAAGCCACAGTGCTCGCCCTTCCCGAGCGACCTGCCCAATCCACCCCTCCCCCATCATAAAAGTCTGCGGCGCATCCGCCGGATAGGCATAACTGTATATCCGACGCAGACGCTCCCCTTCCACCCGGTAGAATGCCCCCATAGCCGCTCCAATAGTTCGCAGAAAAATAGGCGCTACTTTACTTAGGTATCCCTCTATGGAGTCGCTTTGCTGGCCTGCCCGCAGCAAAGTCAGCCCATCCCGCAAAATAGACTCCCGCAGTGCGCTGGTCTGACGGGCCTCGTTGATCTCATTCAGCAGGCGCAGCGCTAACTGCTGCAAGATGGGGGGCCAATCAGCCACGGTGGGTGGAGCCCCTTGGCGCTCGCGGCGCACAACTTCATCTAAAAAGCCCAGTAACTGCGCCACGGCATCGGTGGCTTGAGCAATATCGGCGGCCTCTGAAGGGGCGTGGTCTATGGGAGATGCGGTGCCTATCCCTTCCCACAACAGTCGCCGAAACCTATCTCGCAAGCGCAAGAGCGGACGCCCCACCCGAGACCACCACCACAAAGCCAACCCCACCGATACCCCCAGAAGCCCCATCAATACCGCATATGCCCACAAAGACAGCGCTCTATCCCAAACTTCCCAGTTTGTAGCGCCGCTCATGAGCGCTATATCCCGCTGCGTCAATATCCATACTCCTGCCAATACCAATAGTCCCATCACAGCGACCAGCACCGCCAACCCCACCCCTAAGTATTCCGCTACACCCCACCGGCGCATCAGCGTCTCTGTCGCTTATATACTACGAAAGTCTCGGTTCGACCTATGACTTTATCTGCCATTGCTGACCAGAGGCGATCCCAAGTGACCGCTCCTGACACTGATACGGGTTTTCGCAGAGCAAATACCTCCACAAAATACCTATGCGGCGGGTCGCGGGGCGGAGGACAAGGTCCCGCATAACCCACTTTGCCAAAATCGTTGTAGCCCTGAGAGGCAGGCAGGATTTGGGGAGAGACTTGGGTAGTTTTGAGATTATAGGCTATCCAGTGGATAAATGTATCCACGGGCGCGTCGGGGTCGTACATGCGCAGCACGTAAGCTTGGGTACCAGGAGGTGCCCCACCCCACTGTATCACAGGCGGGATATTAGAACCGTCACAGGTATGCTCCACAGCTATCGTTGCCCCCGGCGTATAGTCGGCGATTTTGACCCACATTTGTCCCCAGAGGCAGAGAAGCCCTATAGTGGTCATATTTTCACAAAGTTAGGGCTTGCATCAACACTTTTGGAAAGTCCTCGGCACGAAACTTTACATCGGGCTCAAAGAGGGCCAGAGCGGCTGCAGGCATCGTGTCTATCTCTGCATCGGCGGGATCTTGTACGGCAGTGAAATATCCAGCTTTATGCATCCAGTACATCCCTTGGGCGCCGTCTTTATTAGCGCCAGAGAAGAGGGCAGCCGCTGCTCGCCTCCAGCGGGCTTGTACCACAGACTCTAAAAGCACATCAATGCTCGGTCGCGAAAAATGCACAGGCTCTTCCACAGACAAACTCAGATACCCTTCCGCTTCCACCAGAAGATGATAGTCCGCAGGCGCAACATATATTTGCCCCCCGCGAATAGGGGTCTTGTCATCAGGTTCTAAGACTTCCCACCCGTGTAGCTTGCCCAAAGCTTCTGCCATGCCCAGACGCGGACTGCGCAGACGATGCAAGCAGAGTACAATAGCTACATCTGGCATATAAGTGATTTGATGCAGTGCCCGACGAATGGGATTGAAGCTGCCCGCCGACCCCCCTATTAGCCATAAAAACACATCCCCTGTATGCCCTCTCATCTTCGCTTTCGGTAAATGCGCTCCACATCATTGACGGGCATCAAACGCTTCGCAGCACTGCACCAGAAAAGCGACTCTTTCGTCCCTATCATCAGTATCCCGCCCGGCACGAGGCTATCCACAAGCTTACCGACCACCACATCTTGAAGCGTAGGAACAAAATAAATGAGCAAGTTACGACAGAGTATAACCTCAAAACTCCCAAAAGTCGCCTCCGTAACGATATTATGCTTTATAAATCGGACATTTTGCAATAAACCCGAATCAAAAACAAGCTGCCCCCCCTCTTCTTTTGCATAGCGCTCAAAGTTCCCTGCCGGAAAAACTGTTCGGAAGTTATTCTGATATAGTCCTTTCAGGCGAGATGGATAACGAGCTAAGCGAGCCTTTTCTATGGAAATCTCATCTATGTCTGTGGCGAAAATTTGGGCTCTCTCATATAGACCGATCTCTTTGAGGAGTATCGCCATGGAAAGGACCTCTTCGCCAGTAGAAGCTCCGACATGCCAGATGCGTAGCTCTGGCAGGGCAAATAGGGGGGGCAGTGCTTGGACTTTGAGAGCTATCCAAGCCGTAGGGTCTCTAAAAAGCTCGGTAGTAGAGACAGTGATTTCGTTAATAAAGTACCGCAGATAATCTGGCTGCGTCAAAAGGCGCTGATTCAGCATCGACAAACCAGGCAGACCGTACTTCTTTATTACAGACCCTAAGCGCCGCTTGAGCGAAGCTGGCGCATATCCACGAAAGTCATAACCGTACTGCGTGAGCATAACTTGGATAAACTGCTCCAGCTCCGCATCCGAGACCTCAGGTAAGAGTTCCGCCAGCACTCTGTAAAGGTAAGTGCTTACTTTTGTATGGGATGCAGGTTGGCAACTATGTTTTAGAACGGCTACTGGGGGAGGGGGGCATGGGACAAGTGTGGTTGGCGCATCATGTGCATCTCGGCACGCCTGCAGTAGTAAAATCCCTCCACCCTCAGTATGCCCAATATGAACAGCTCAGGCACCGTTTCTTCGCCGAAGCGCGGCTTTTAGCGCAACTCAGCCATCCTGCTATCGTGCGTCTGTATGATTTTACCATCCAAGATGGGACGCCCTACCTAATCATGGAATACGTCCAAGGTCAAAGCCTGGACGATCTGCTGAAAACCCAACATGCTCTTCCTTTACAGACCACCATACGCATCTTAACGCCTATATTGGATGCGCTGGCTTATCTACACCAGCACAAAATCATCCACCGAGACATCAAGCCTTCCAATATCCTCGTGCTCGCAGATGGCACAGGTAAGCTGATAGATTTCGGTATCGCCAAAGCCCTGGATGAAAACCTCAAACTAACCCAGACTGGTACGCAGGTAGGCACGGCTTTGTACATGGCGCCAGAA
>CAZZMF010000126.1:0-4432 GCA_964655255.1 uncultured Sphingobacteriaceae bacterium | reverse complement strand
CTCCGTAAGCCTCCCACCCAGCCTTTCGCAACCCTGCTAATACAATCCCTCGTCCTGCACCTATCTCTAGAAGGGGTTCTCTTCTATGCCTGCCGAAATAGTGAAGTAATATACGATTTCTCGCTATATGCCAGAAGTTATGTTCTATGCCATCTGGATAAGCCTGGCTATTCTGGTCTGATCTAAAAGCGGTGTGTGGCTTCATGTCAGGAACTTTTGTGAATGCTTAGAGGCACTTTTCTCGTCTATTTCAACTCCTTTTTTATCTTTCACGACTTCAAACTCAAAAAATATCTCTTCAAATCCCCCCACCCAAAAGCACCACAAGCGAGAAGCAGCAAATGGCGATAGATTAGCAAAAAGGTCTATTACCTTTCCAAGTGCCATCCCGACGTAAAACGCCAGCGGGGAAAGAACGGTTTTTTTGAGGTATGGTTGGGCAAACCAAGTCAGGCGTATTCTACGCAACTTGTAAGGTATGCCCGTATACCCACCCTTGAAGGAAGGGTTGAAGTAATATGGAAAGGTGACATCAAAGCCGCGCTTATGATCTGCGTGCGTGAAGCCCCGGGAAAAATGCGGCACGCGAATACGGACGATCCCACCGGGCTTCGTGATCCGGTGGATTTCCTGCATCACCCGAAAAGGCTCTCGCAGGTGTTCCAAACAGTGATCCGCTTCTACCAGGTCAAACTCATCATCTGCAAAAGGATAAGGAAACTCATCCAGGTTATGCACCACATCAGGTGGGGTATCAACACAATAATAATCCACGTTGATAAAACCGGGTTTAGGGAAAGCTCCTGAGCCGAGGTTCAGGCATCTCATACTGCAAAGATAAATGGATAGTAGTCGATAAAAACGGCGGATGGCGCTATAAGCGCCGTTGTGTTTTGGGCTCTAGTTCCCGCAGCGCCTGCTCCGCTTCTGGAAAGCTACCCGCTATTTCTATGCTTTTCTGGTAGTACTTTTTTGCTTGGGCGGTGTCGCCTTTGCGTTCATAGAGGCTTCCCGCCATGAAGTGAGCCCGGGCGTCCCGCGGGTTGAGCTCTGCTGCTCGAATGAAGTCCTCCAGCGCTCTATCATATTTCCCTACGAGAAAGTGCACATACCCGCGATTATAGTGCGCCTGTGCATGCGCAGGATAAGCCAAGATCGCCTGGGTGTAAGCTTGCACTGCTTGGAAAGCGTAGGCTGCTCTGTCGCGTTCTTTAGCAGTGGGGGAGAGGGTTTGGAGCTTTTTGAGATAGTAGTTGCCAAGTTGGAAGTTGAGCAGGGGATCAAAGCGGTTTGTGCGCCAGTAGGGGTCTAAGTAGTACTTTTTAGCGGTCTCGGGCTGAGCAAAGTCATTCAAGTATAGGTCGTACAGAAAAGTGCGTGCTTTGTCATGGGTAGAGTCAAAAGTGAGGGCTTTTTTCCAGTAGGTAGCGGCTTCTGAGAGGCGCCCTTGCAGATGTGCCCATAGCCCGAGGGTCACCCATATCTCGCCGTTGGTACTGTCAGCAATAAGGGACTGCTTGAGATGATAATAGGCGTCGTTCCACCGCTTCTGCATCATGTAAGCAGTGCCCATCTTATAGTGAAGAGAAGGGGTAGCGCCGCCTTTCTCCATAGCTTGCTGATAATAGCGCAGGGCAAGGGTATCTTCCCCCCGCATGTAATAATAGTAGCCTTTGAGTTCGTAGAGAAAGGGCACCTCTGGATTAGCTATCATAGCGCTGTCTATTTGCCGAAGGGCTTCTATAGTGTCAGCCCGGGCGATAGCGGCAAGGCTCTGCTTTAGGTGGGTTGTCCAGCGGGCGGTATCAGTGGCGACGGTATCGGTGGCAGGGGCAGATGATTGGGAGGGACCACACGATATCCCCAGTCCCAAGCACCACAGCGCGCCCATAACTCCCCAACGGTAGCTTCCCATGTCGGGAGATAAAAGTACGGCGCTATGTCATTCCACGGTCCTAAGACAAAAGCCCGATAGGGAATCCACGGATGCGGGAGAATAAGCCGGTCCGTATGCCGTGATTCTCTTCCGTATGCCAGCAAGTCTAAGTCAATCACCCGAGCCCCCCATCGCACACGCAAGCGCGCAGGACGCCCAAGGGCTCTTTCTATCTCTTGAAGAAGGTCCAAAAGCACCTCCGGCGAAAGGGAAGTCTCTACTTCCCAGACAGCATTGAGATATAGAGGTTGGTCTGGTTCGCCCCATGGCTGGGTCTCGTAGATAGGAGAACTGATGCGTACATGCACGCCGGCGGCTTCTAAGTGCTGCCAAGCCGCAGATAGGGCGCCCCATCGGTCCCCTAAGTTGCTTCCTACACCGATGAATATCATTTGTGTCGCAGTGCGCTTTCCACAGCGGCAATAATATGCCGTGCGGTCAAGCCGTATTTTTCTAATAGCTCATCGGGTTTACCGCTTTCCCCAAAAGTATCCTGTACCGCTACCCGCTTCACAAAGCGCGGACAATATTTCGTGGCAATATGGCTGATAATGTCGCCTAAGCCGTTGTGTATCTGATGCTCTTCGGCAGTGACAATGACAGGAGTGCGTTCAAGCCACTCTACGATAGCCGCTTCGTCAATAGGCTTGAGGGTGTGAAGGTTGACTACGGCGATGGAGAGTCCCCTTTCCTCCAAAGCATAGGAAGCTTGCAGCGCATGCCAGACCATGTGCCCTGTGGCGAAAATCACCCCATCTTCTCCATGTAGGAGAGTTTGCGCTTTTCCAATCTCAAAAGTCGGGTCATCGGGGGGGGTGAAGTTAGGTACGACGGGGCGCCCGAAGCGTAGATAAACGGGTCCCTCCCACTGCGCCGCCGCTATGGTTGCGAGCCGCGTTTGATTGTAGTCGCAGGGGCTAATCACCGTCATGCCAGGTAGCCCCCGCATCAGTCCAATATCCTCCAGCATTTGATGAGTGGCGCCATCCTCACCCAGAGTCAGCCCTGCGTGCGAAGCCGCTATCTTGACATTTTTGCCCGAGTAGCACACACTCTGCCGAATCTGGTCATACACGCGCCCTGTCGCGAAGTTGGCAAAAGTCCCTACAAAAGGTATCAGTCCCGTCGTCGCCAGTCCCGCAGCAACCCCTATCATGTTAGCTTCGGCAACCCCACACTGAAAAAATCGCTCCGGAAAGCGCTTTGCAAAGGCGTCCATCTTCACTGAACCCGTGAGATCAGCCGAAAGAGCGACAATACGCGGGTCTTTTTCTGCAGCTTCCAGCAGCCCAACCCCGAAACCCGAACGCGTATCCTTAGCTCCCAAGTCCGTATAGCGAGGCCGCATATCAAAAGTCTTGAAGGGTTGCAGGTAGTTGAGCGATTGCCTGTTCATACTCAGCAGGCGTGGGGGGTTTCCCATGCCAGCGGTAGTCATTTTCCATAAAATCTACCCCTTTTCCCATCGTCGTATAGGCAATAATCATGATAGGCTTGCCCTGTCCAGTGCGGCTAACCGCCTCCTGTAAGGTAGAGAGAATAGTCGAGAAGTTATGCGCTTCCCGCAGAGAAAGGACCTCCCAGCCAAAGGCACGCCACTTCTCTTCTAAGGGGTCGGTATCCAGTACCTCTCGGGTATCCCCATCTATTTGCTTGTAGTTGCGGTCAGTGATAGCAATAAGATTATCTACCCGATGATGAGCAGCAAAAAGGGCAGCTTCCCAGATTTGCCCTTCGTTAGTTTCGCCGTCTCCTATCATGACGTAGACAAGGTAGGGGTCTTTTTGGAGTTTTTTTCCCAAAGCTATACCGATAGCCACAGACAGTCCCTGTCCCAGTGAGCCCGTAGCGATCCGTACCCCCGGAAGGTGTTCTTTCGTAGCGGGATGCCCTTGCAGGCGACTATTGATGCGTCGGAAGGTTGCTAACTCTTCCAAGGGAAAGTACCCACTGCGCGCTAAGGTCGCATACCATGAGGCGCAGATATGCCCATTGGAGAGAATAAAAACATCCTCTCCTATGCCTGTGGGAGAAAAAGGGTGCGGCTTATGCCGCATGTGCGCAAAGTACAGCGCCACAAAAATATCCGCCGCCCCTAAGGCACCCCCTGGATGCCCGGATTGCGCCATATATATCATGCGCAGTGCATCTCGGCGTACCTGCGCAGCGATCCTCTCTAACTCTTTCAAATCCATGCGCGCCAAAGTTAGCCGATACGCTTACTTTTACCATCTGTAAAGCATTCAACATGGATACGACTCTCGACTCTCCTGATGCTCGCACCTTTGGAATGCGAGGGCAATCCAGATCTTGAATGGCGGATTTTTTTCTGAAAATCGTCCGATTTTGCTGACCAGCTCGCTTTCTAAGGCTCACGAAGTCGCTCTGAACGCAACGCTTGCGTTTATTCAGCGCTTACTATGCCTTGAAGGGCTCTCTGGCAACCTCAAAACTTTGCTTAGGGGCATGCTGGGTTAGATAAACGCAACGCTGTAT
>CAZZMF010000125.1:0-4434 GCA_964655255.1 uncultured Sphingobacteriaceae bacterium | reverse complement strand
GCCCTATCCTATACCTTACCGTCAAATATCCCCGATATGCCCAGCGCTCCCACACCGGCTCAGCATCGCGTTCGGGATCAAAGCGGTTAGCGTTGCCTAAACGCTGGGTGCGGCGATAAGGCATGTTGATAAAGTCCCATATCGCCAAGCGAAGTTCCCACCGATCAGAGAGCCGATAACTGATTTGAGCCTCGCCCATTAGACGCCCCTGCTCAATCACATGCGGATAGATGTATGGATCAAACCCAATCGCCCATATCTGCGAACTGGTATAGGTGAAAAATGCCCCTACCTCATAACGGGAATGGGTATATAAGAGACCAGCATTCCCGACGATGGGTGCATGTCCCTGTAAGCGCCCTTCCAAGCGACCTATTTTTCGCCAGAGGGACTGTTCAGTGGCGCTTTCGCTGAGCGTGAGCGTGAGATAACTCCAAAGATTGCTGCGTTCGGTCTCCCATATTGGATAGCGCATTTCTATCTCTGTGCCGAAGACTTCTCCCCACGCCCGGCTGCGCGTCGCATAAGCAAAAGTCAAGGTATAACTGGCAGGTATCAGAAAAACTTCTGGCAGCTTGCGCAGTCTTTTGTAGAATAGACTGATGGCGAAAAGCTTTTCTTTGGAGCGTAGCCATTCATATCTAAGGTCTATATTCCAGCTGCGTCCTGTCTGTATCGCAGCATCGCCCTGCCAGTAGAACGCCCAGAAAAAGTCAAAATACCGCAACGGCACTTGGGTCGGCAGCGGCGGACGAATAAGCGTGAGATTTGTTCCTAAGCGTAAGCTATGATATTCACCGATTCGGTGCTTGAGAAGGAAAGCCGGCAGAAGATCACCTTCACTGTACCGCACAAAAGTCGTCTCTCTCTCAGTAGCTACGGGGATATGGGTAATGTGGCGCATCCAGCTTTCGTAGCGCGTGCCTATGAGAGCTTCCCATCGGGGATGCCATGAAGCCCGCAGCCACGCGTAGCCAGCGATTATTTGGGTGTGACCACTGTGCCGATGAAAGTCTCCTGTTCTATCTATAAGGTACCATCCCCCGGGACGGATATGAGAAGGGGCATAGACTTCACGAACATTTGAGATGTCATATACAGAAGGGTCTAAGACATTTGGTCCCCCGCCAGCTGTGTCTGTCATGAAGCCTATCTGCCGTCCCGAAAACCTTTGATTTTCCTGAGAATACCATCCCCCCAAGCGCAGTTGAAGCCAACGGTCGCCCTTGCCCCACTTCTTCTCTGTGTATGGATGGGCATAGATCTGAAAAGCTTGTGTCCGAGAATGCCATACTTGCGCATAGATTTCTGACTCCTCATACAGTTCTTGTTCATATACCAGCTCGGAGGTGCCCGGATAGCGTACGTAGTTCATAGCCCCTGCTTGAGGGATTGTATTCCCTTGGCTTACAAAGCCGAGTTGAAGGCGTCCCTGCCAGCTTCCCTTATGGAAGCTCCACGCTGGACGAATGACCCCCAACCATGAGCGCTGGGTATAGAAGCTCGGATACCAGCTATACACCTTTTGGGTGGAGTCTATGCTAGGGTTGATGTATTCTGCTTCTTGTAGTCCGCACTGAGACTTAGAGTTCATGAGGAAAATGCCTTCCACTGATACAGCTTGCGTAGCAGATAAATGATAATCGGTATGCCAGGATATGCCGCCGCCTTGGCTGTATGTATGAAGGGGGGAGCGTCCGATACCTTCTATGTCGGCTTCGTGGTGCCACTGATTATCCTGAACTTCAAATGTACCCTCTGTAAATTTGAAAAGACTCGTCAAATATCGCCTGGAAAAAGCAGCACGCATAGCAAAGCTGCCTTTTGAGAAGCGTTTATCATAAGTCAAGGTGATGAGTCCGCCCGGCAGTCCAAAGGGTAAAGTGTCCGGAACCGTATAGCGACGCACTTGCTGTCCATATAGGAAGTTCTCTGGAAGGGGGCGCCCGTTATTTTCGGAGGCTTGGATGGTAGCAGGAGAGGGAAAATCCCCGCGGATTGGAGAGCGGAAGGGCGCTTTGGGATAAGCAAACTTTTGCCCTATCGCCCCAGCGTCTATTTCAGAGGTAAAGCTTACCTGTAAGCCCTCATTGGATGAAGTGGGAAGTTGAAAGTCCACCATGCCGCCGCCAAAGTGCCCCAGCAGTTCTGGGGTCCAGAACTTGCGCACTTCCACGCGTCCCAGCAGCGTCGTGATAAGCTGGTCCAACTCGCCGAAGCTCGCGTCATAGTTGACCCATGCGGGATAAGCTGCCCAGAAAGCAAAGGCATTATACTTTTCGCCCATGCCCCGTATGCTTACGAAGCGCCCCGCGAGAAGAGAAACGCCAGGCAGACGCCGCAGCACATTGGGCACATAAAAGTCTGTGCTGCGCTTCATGATAAGCTCCTGCGAATACAATTCTCCTATTTCTAAGCTTCGCAGCCGCTGGAGATAAACGCCGACTTCGCTCTCACGAGCGGCGTCGGAGATGATTTGTACTTCTTCTACTTCGCTCTCTATGGGGAGCATGCGGATGAGGAGGTCACTTGTAGGAGCGTTGAGGGGAAGCTTGACGGTACGATAGCCGAGCAAAAACGCTGAGAGCGTGTCCGGCTTTTCAAATGGTAGAGCAAATGCGCCTTTCTCGTCCGTAAAGCCGCCTGAGGTGCCTATACGCACCTGTACTCCTGTCAGTGGCTCCCCTGTCTGGGCATCTATAAGCTTGCCGCGGATGATGGGCGTAAGTTTTTTTGCGGGGGCGGGGGTGGGCAGGAGCCTTTCTTCCTGAGCCCATAGCCCACACACCGCAAGCAGCCACCAGAATCGCATGGAGCAAAGTAAAAATATACATGCTTTATTTTGTGCGCATGTACGCTATTCAGCTCCGGCGGTGGGATTTTGGGCAAAACTTCCACTGGGGGGTAGCGGTTTCGGCTTATCAGATAGAAGGCGGCTGGAATGCCGACGGCAAAGGTCCCTCTATTTGGGATGCTTTCGTACGCCGCCCCGGTAAAATAGATCGCCGTGAGACAGGGGATGTAGCTTGTGATTTCTACCATCGGTACTTGGAGGATATTCAACTTCTGCGCGAGCTAAGCATACCGGCGTTTCGGTTTTCTATCTCGTGGCCCCGCCTTCTTCCAGAGGGGCGCGGCAAGGTCAATCCAGCGGGGATTGCCTTTTATCATCAGGTCATAGATGCCTGCTTAGCAGCGGGTATAGAGCCGTGGGTTACTCTTTATCACTGGGATCTCCCGCTGGCTTTGGAGGAAGGGTATGGCGGCTGGACCAACCGCAAAGTGTTGGATGACTTCCTTGGATATGTAGAACTCTGCGCCAAAGAGTACGGCGGCAAAGTCAAATACTGGATGGTGCTCAATGAACCGTTGGCATTCACGGCGGCGGGGTATCTTTTGGGGATTCATGCGCCGGGGCGGCGCGGACTGAAAAACTTTTTCCCTGCTGTCCATCATGCGGCGCTGGCGCAGGCAGAGGGTATTCGCCTTCTCAAGCGCCTCCTTCCCAAAGCTGTGGTAGGGACGACATTTTCTACTTCGCCGACTTTTCCGTATCGCCCGGGCAACCCCAAAGATGAAGCCGCCGCTCGTCGCTACGATGCTGTGCTCAATCGGCTCTTTGTAGAGCCGCTGCTGGGGCGGGGGTATCCCGTGGACGCCTTTCCAGAACTGGCACAAATATCACGGCGTTATGCCCAGCCTGGGGATGATGAGCGTTTAGCTGCCCCACCGGACTTCATCGGTATCCAAAACTACACGCGTGAGGTTATCAAGTATCACGCCTTCGTTCCATGGATCAAAGGGCGCCCTATCCCACCGAAGCGGCGCGGGGTCCCTTATCAAGCCATGGGATGGGAAGTCTTTCCAGAGAGCCTCTATCTCGCTCTCAAGCAGTTTGCGCAGTACGATCCCTCCTTGCCGATTGTGATCACAGAAAATGGCTTCGCTGCTGAAGGTGAAACTACAGACGACCCTAAACGCGTAGCTTACCTGCAAGCCGCTCTTCGCCAAGTGTATCGGGCAAAGCAGGAGGGCGTCAATGTGCAAGGCTACTTTATCTGGACTTTTCTGGACAACTTTGAGTGGGCGGAGGGGTATCGTCCGCAGTTTGGGATTGTGTATGTGGATAGAGCGACTTTGGAGCGCCGCCCTAAGCAGTCTGCTCTCTGGTATCGCGACTTTCTGAAGGGCATCGCGGAAATATGAAATGCGGTATGGGATTTGCCATACCTTAGGGATATGCGAAGGCGCGTAGCCATCGGAAGCGTTGCCCTCCTTTTTTTCTGGGCATGCCAGCCCGATAAACCTGACCCGAATAGTACTACCCCCACCGCTCTCCAGCGTCTTACAGGGGGAAGCAGCCGTACTTGGCGCCTGCAGACGCTAAGCCAGCGCGGCAGTAGCGAACCCATCCCGCCTTGCCGTGCTGATGAT
>CAZZMF010000124.1:0-4442 GCA_964655255.1 uncultured Sphingobacteriaceae bacterium | reverse complement strand
CTCTATCAGGTGAGGCGCTGGACCATACGCTGGATTACGCACGCAGTGGATGCCTATCACCCCATAGCCATCCGCCGCTAAGCTGCGCAGGTTGCGTATCGTATTCTTGCGAAGCGTAACACTATGACAGCGGTCAAGATAAATCCCTTTTGGAGTGCGCATGCCATCTGTCCAGTTGCCTTCAATCAAGCAGGAGTCTATCGTAAGCCCAGATACAAACTGCCCGAAGATAGCCGCCTCATCCCATGTACTATCGGCTTGGGCGAGAGTCGTAGTCGGATAGCCCAAAACGCTACGGGTAATAGTTACTTGCGAGAGGGGACCCCAACCCCACGCCATGAATGCTGCTCCATATCGGGCAGCGCGCAGCGTGCAGGCAGAAATAGTAATGTCACTTACGCTGGCTGGCACAGGACGCATAATGTCTCCCAGACTGTCGCCTACATAAAGGGCAGTCCAAGTTTTCGTTCGGGAAAGTCCTTCTATGGTGCAGCTGTCTATGCGCACTCGTGAGATGCCCCCCGCAGTAGAGGGCAATATCCCCACTACCCCTGTAAATGCCGTCGTATCAGTAAGACAGCGCAGAGTGAGATTTCCCCGTCCGTTGAGGGTGAAGCGCTGGACGCCGCCTTGAATCCGTAGAACAAACTGTCCTATCCACCATTCAGCGCGAGGGGCTTTAGCTATGGTGACAGGCGTATCCACCAGCACTATCACTTCACAGTTTGTACAAGTATAACGGCGCACCCGAATCGTCAAAGGCTCCAACGCCGGATCATACGGATGCACCACCCGAAAAATCACCGAATCCTGTGCCCCTTGCAGTGCCAGTTCATCAAAGGCTTCTTGAAGGGTAGCGTAACTGCGCAGAGCACTATTACTGATGCCGTTGACGAAATATACCCAGAGAGTTGTGCCCACCCTATGGACAACCCCACAAGTATCCAGCGCAACATGCTACAAATATAGCTTAGGCAGCGCGACTTACATTTGCGGCATGCAAGACTCCTCCCCGAAAAAACGCAGGGGCGTTTTTGTAGATGTGCAGAATGTTTTCAGCACTACGCGCCATTTCGCCCCAAATTCCCGCATCAACTATCAAGCTCTGATAGAGTACTTCAACGAATCGCCTGACTATCAGACGACTTTCACGGCGTTTTCATCTTTTGACCCCGAGCGGGAGGAGCAGCGGCGATTTATTATGGCGCTGGCGCTCATGGGCTATCGCGTCATCACTAAGCCCCTCAAGCGCCTCCCCTCCGGCGAAATCAAAGCCAATATGGACATGGAAATCGCCATGGAGATACTGGAAACTTCCCGATACCTTGATGAAGTGGTGATTGTATCTGGGGATGGGGACTTTGTGGCTTTGGTCAATCGGCTCGTCCTGCGTGGTAAAATCGTGCGTGTCGTGGGACCAGACCAGTTTTCGGCGCCAGAACTCATCCAGGCTTGTCATGAGTTTGTGAGTTTGTCTCGCATCCCAGGGATGTTAGAGGATATCTGATTGGGGAGGTTTTTGTTATTTCGTCCCGACATGAAAATCCTCTGCTGCATTAGCCACGTTCCCGACACTACGACTCGGATACAGTTTACGGCGGATGGGAAAGCCTTAGACCGTACTGGCGTTACTTTCATCATCAACCCGTACGATGATTTCGTCTTAGCGCGGGCGGCGGAACTGAAAGAGAAAAACCCCTCCGGCGTGCATGTCACCGTCCTTTGTGTGGGGAAAAATGGCACTTCTTCCACAGATAGCGTAGATGCTAACCTTCGTAAAGCCCTTGCCTTGGGATTGGATGAAGCCGTCCGTATAGATGCAGAACCGACGGATGCGTTTTTTGTGGCTTCCCAAATAGCTGCCTATGCCAAAGACAAGGGCTTTGACCTGCTTTTTTTCGGCAAAGAGTCCATAGACTATAACGGTTCGCAAGTCGCTGGCATGGTGGCTGCACTTTTGGACCTGCCCTTCATCTCTTATGCGACGAGCATAGAACTCTCCAACGGCACAGCGAAGCTCACCCGTGAAATCACTGGCGGCAAGGAAATCATAGAATCGCCTCTTCCCCTCGTGCTCAGCGCTCAAAAAGGACTCGCTGAGTGGCGCATTCCTAATGTAAGAGGGATAATGCAAGCCAAAACTAAACCTCTCCATGTCCTCCAGCCTGTCAGTGTAGCGCCACGCGTGCAGACCCTTCGTCATGAGCCTCCCCCGCCGAAGGGCAGCTTCAAAAAGATTGAACCCGATCAGTTAGATGTTTTAGTACAGGAGCTTGCAAACAAAGGACTGATATGAGTGCGGTACTCGTCTGGGCAGAAGTGAATGAGGGGCGCTTCAAAAAGCCGACGCTTGAAGCGCTGACCGTCGCCCGCAAATGGGCTGATAGCTTGGGCTTACCTGTATGGGCGGTTGTCGTGGGGGAAAAGGTGCCCGAAAACCTTGATCCACTCTCCGAATACGGTGCGGATAAGGTGATTCGGATAGTGTCGCCGCTATTGGCATCTTTCTCACCAAATGCCTATGCCCGTGCACTGGCTACCCTCATGAAAGACAAAAACATCTCCTATGCGGTGCTGCCGCAGACCTATGACGGGCGTGCTATCGCCCCAATGCTCAGCATCTGGACAGAAGCCGCTCTTTTCTCTGGCATCACCACCGTCCCAGAAAAAACCGACAACGGTTTCACAGCAAAACGCATAGCCTATTCTAATAAAGGCATCGAGTGGGTGGGGTCTAACCATTTGCCGCTCATAGCCACCATCAAAACTAACTCCATCATCCCCGAGAAATCACCGCGTACAGCAGCGGTGGAAGACTTTGCTTTCACCCCAGAAGCGAAAGACCTACGCTTGAAAGTCCTCGGTGTAGAAAAAGTCGCCACGGATAAGGTTCCTCTCACCGAGGCTGAAATCGTCGTATCTGGTGGGCGAGGGCTCAAGGGGCCTGAGAACTGGGGCATGATAGAAGAGTTAGCAAAAGAGCTTGGCGCAGCTACTGCCTGTTCAAAGCCTGTCGCTGATGTTGGCTGGCGCCCCCACCACGAACACGTAGGACAGACTGGAATTCAGATTTCGCCCAATCTCTATATTGCCATAGGGATTTCGGGAGCGATTCAGCACTTAGCCGGCGTCGCCTCCTCCAAAACCATCCTTGTTATCAATAACGACCCCGAAGCGCCCTTCTTCAAAGCAGCCGATTACGGGATTGTGGGAGATGCTTTTGACATAGTTCCTCGCCTTACCGAAGCTATCCGCCGCTATAAGCAGCAGCACGCCCACTGAGTACTTAGCCACTTCAGACGCGCTGATAGAGCTCGCACAGCAGCATTCCTTTGCGCTTACGCTGTGCGATGGTAAGGTCTATGCGCAGTGGAAAGCTCTCATAGATGCCCTTCGTAGGACTTCGCCTTTGATCACCTTGGAAGGGGGTGAAGTTGCAAAAACGCTTCCCGTCCTGCGTCGCCTGTGGAAAAAACTCTGGCAATATAGGGTAGATAGAGGGCAAGTGATTTTACTCATTGGAGGCGGGAGCATCCTGGATGTAGGGGGCTTTGCAGCAGCAACATGGAAAAGGGGCATACCCTTTATCAGCATACCCACCACCCTCATCGCCCAGATAGATGCCGCATTAGGTGGAAAGGTGGGGATCAACTTCCGCCAGGGAAAAAATCTCATCGGCACCTTCGCCGAAGCCCAAGCCGTGTGGGTATGGCCTGATTTTCTCAAGACACTGCCCCCACGTGAACGGCGCGCAGGGTGGATAGAAGCCCTAAAGCATAGCCTCCTACACAGCGAAACGCTCTGGTCCCAAGTGTATCAGACCTCTTTTGATGCCGTGCCCTCTGTGGAGATGCTTCGTACTCTCGCCTCCGTCAAGGTGCATATCGTCACCCAAGACCCCTATGAAAAGCTCGGGCTTCGTCAAGCGCTGAACCTCGGACATACCCTCGGGCATGTGTGGGAAGCGCTCTCACACCGCACAGAGACGCCTCTCTTACATGGAGAAGCCGTCGCCATCGGACTGGTACAAGAGCTATGGCTGAGCATGCAGCGCGGACACCTTAACCAGAGCCTCTGGCAAGCCCTCATTACAAAACTCCGCCAAGAAAAAATGCTATTACCGCTGCCGCCTTTCACTTGGCGCCAGTGGGAAACTATCCTCTTCCAAGACAAAAAGCGCCGCGAGGGACAGCTTTACCTTCCCCTTCTGACGGGTATCGGCAAGTGGGAACTTACCCCTGTACAACCCTCAGAACTGCAATCTGCCGTCAAAGCTTACAAAAACCTATTCCCTGCATGAGGCGGGCGGTGCGTCTGGCAGTGCCCCGCTCAGGTCTGCATGGTGAGGTTCGCCTGCCTTTCAGTAAAAGCCTCTCCAATCGCCAACTCATCTTAGGCGCGCACGCAGAGGAAGCTTTCTCCATCAGGGGGCTATCTGCGGC
>CAZZMF010000123.1:0-4485 GCA_964655255.1 uncultured Sphingobacteriaceae bacterium | reverse complement strand
CGATAGTCTACTGTCAGGGGTACAAAGTCCGTGTCGGAAGACTTTTCACTGGCGCAAGCGGTGCATATCACAATCGTCCCCCCTTGCTGAATCCAAACTGCTCCATCTGCTTGTCGGGCGATGTGCCCAAAGTGCAGTTGGATAGGTTCAGCCCCTTCTATCTCAAAGACCTCTACATGCCTGGACATAAATCAGCCCCGCAAGTTGAGCTTCTCTACAATAGCGCGATAGCGTTGGATGTCGGTTCGTTTGAGATAGTTGAGTAATCTTTTTCGCTGTCCAACCAGCCTTAGCAAACCGCGTTGAGCAGAGAAATCGTGTTTGTGTTCTCGCAAATGATTAGATATCTCCTGAATGCGGTAGGTCAAGAGCGCAATCTGGCTTTCGGGTGAGCCGGTGTCTTTGGGGTCGTGACGCGGACTATTTTCGGCTACGATCTGTGCTTTGATGGCTTTATCCCAATACATGGCTGCAAAGGTACGAAACAAAATCCGCACCTTCGGGGTATGTGGGACTTTCTGAAAGCCATTCAGAAAATGCAGGAGCTGGCGGAGGAGCTGGAAAAAGTTAGCATCGTCGGGGTTTCGGCTGACGGCTATGTGCGGGTAACGATTTCCGGGTATCAACTGCTCTCTGCGGTAGAGATAGATCCGTCCATCCTCGGACAAAAGGAAGCCATAGAACGCGGGATAGTGGAAGCCTTTCAAGATGCCAGAAACAAACTTCAGCAGTTCGTCATGGATAAGCTGGGCGGGACGCCGCCGCCTTTTTTGCCTGGCAATATCGGCTTAGGGTAAGACGAATATCCTTTGGCTATACCCGCCCTCCGTCCAGAGTAGATACAGTCCAGTTGGGAGGACCATGGTCTGCTTTTCCCCGATATCCAATGTGATGCGAGATAAAAGCCGTCCCCATACATCCAGCACGCTCACAGTACAAGGCGCTAATCCTGTAAATGAGACGCTTCCTTGGGATACTTCGCAGGTATATGGAGTTCTGGGGGCGTGAGGGACATAGGAGATAGATGTAGCAGGTGTTACAGACAGAGCAAAGTCCGCTATCACTGGTAGGTGGTCAGACATGGCGTACAGCGCGTTTATCACACTGCTCGGATAGCCCGCGGGCAGGGGAGAGGCATTGACAGCCTGCTTGAAACGCTGTCCATCTTGACCAATCACCTTGAAGGTACCGGATATGTACCGTGCGCGCGCAGTAGCGGTCGTACATTCAGGCGAGAATAAGATAAAATCAAACCTATCATCTAAGCCGCCTCCTACCCCCCCATCCGCCAGAGCAGTCGTGCGCGTGGACTGTGTGTGGAAAAAAGCATAGTCAGGGTTATTGCTCCAAGGTCCCGCTGGACCTGGGTCTACGAGCACATCTGTCAGGGTCTGATAGGCGGCTTCGGAATCGCCATACAGGTTATGGTCGCCCATCTCTACCAAGAAGCGGCGGCGCGCCGGTGGTAAACTCTGAATGTAGTTTTTGATAGCCACGGCTGCTTGAGCCCGGGTCTGCTGGTCAGACGGGCTATCCCCCGCCTTCAGATGCGATACAATCACCACCAAAAAGAGCGTATCCATAATCGGCTCAGGTTCTTTATAGTACAAATGATAAGCATACACTTCCCGCAGCCCTCCTTGGGTCGTGACCAGTTCTTGACCAAGCCACTCCAGGCGGCGACTGTCATAAAAGAGCGCATTCACGATGTCACTATTTACTGTGTTGGCATACTGGCTGCTGCGCCAGTAGGAGACGCCACCGATATTCAAGACAGAATCCAATATACGGCGCACCAGGGCAGGGGAAGGCGCGATTTCATTCACGCCGATTACATCTGGACGCACAAAGTCAATAATCGTACGCAATTGAAGGTCTTTACAAGAAGTATTGCAGTACCCGGGCGTGGCACCATAAGACAATAAATTGTATGCCATAAAGCGTAGCGTGTCTTGAGCCCACATCAGGCTCAGAAGGAGGAGCCATCGCATGTCCCGAAGGTATGTAGGCTCTATGAATCTTGTGTGATTTGCCTATACCGTATCTTTGCACGGTGAAAGCACAAATCACGGCATTTGGAGAGCCAGCTACACTCACAGACGAACTTCTCCAAGAAGGGCAAAGCGCCCCGCAGGTAAAGGTCGTACAGAACAACTATCAAGACCTCATCATCGGTGGAGCGAAAGACAAGCCCCAGCTCATTTTGACTGTGCCTACTTTGGATGGGGATGTATGTCCGAAAGAAATAGAGCAGTTTGATGAAGTGCTGCATGATCTTTCGGGTAAGATTTACACTTTCGTTGTGTCCATGGACCTACCTCATGCGCAGCGGCGCTACTGTGTGATTTACGACATACAGAACCTCCAAATCCTGTCTGACTTTCGTCACAGAGAGATGAGGAAGTACGGGGTTTTGATTGCGGATGGTATTCTACAGGGGCTTTTGGCGCGGGCGGCTTTCGTCATAGACACCAAAGGCAAAATCACCTACGTCCAGCTCGTCAAAGAGCAAACGGATGAGCCGGATTATGACGCTGTGCGCCGGGCTGTGGAAGCTGTACTGGCTACTACCTGAGTAGGTCGGGTGAGCCTTTCCCGCATTTTGGGAGACTTTTTCACCAAAGGCACGCCCCAGGGACTGATTATTCATGCAGAAAACCTATCCGTTCTGCCCCTGCTTCCAGAGGCGAGCATAGACCTGATTTACATAGACCCTCCCTTCAATACGGGCAAAGTCCAGAAGCGCCTTACTCTGCGCACGCAGCGCACTGCAGGGGCTGGCGACCGAACGGGCTTTGGCGGGCACCGATACCACACGACCATAGAACGCACCGCTGCCTATCAGGATACCTTTGAAGATTACCTGAGCTTCCTTGAACCGCGCCTGCGGGAAGCCTACCGCATCCTAAAACCCACAGGCTCCCTGTACTTTCACATAGACTATCGGGAAGCGCATTATTGTAAGGTCTTTTTGCTGGATAAGATTTTTGGACGGGAAAACTTCCTGAACGAAATCATCTGGGCATACGACTATGGCGGACGACCGAAGCGCCGCTGGGCACCGAAGCATGACACCATCTTTTTGTACGCAAAAGATCGGCAGCGGTACTACTTCAGCACGGAGGAGGTGGAGCGCTTACCTTACATGGCGCCTGGGCTGGTCTCACCCGAAAAAGCCGCCCGCGGCAAGCTTCCTACCGACGTTTGGTGGCATACCATTGTTCCCACCAATAGTCGCGAAAAAACGGGCTATCCCACCCAGAAGCCGCTGGGTATCCTGAGGCGCATCGTAGCAGCTTCTGCACCGAAGGGAGGGATAGTATTAGACTTTTTCGCGGGCAGTGGCACGACCGGCGTCGCCGCCGCACAGCTGGGACGGCGATTTATCTTAGTAGATGAGCATCCGCTGGCGTATCAAATCATGCAAGAGCGGCTGGCGAGCGTGGAGGTAAAATGTGTCGCCAGCGGCTAATAACTAAAGTGTGCATCTAACTCAACTTTTATTGCTGCCCTTTTTTTACTTTTGCCTACATGCGATACATCATGTTTGGTCTCATCTTGAACCTCCTGCTGGGGCAGAATGTCGGTATCGGTACTACCAGTCCCATCTGGAATCTGACCGTTAGCGTGCCTACCCCTCGCACTGTGTCCACTCCCGGCTTCGCTGGGATTGGTATCGTGTGCCCTATGAGTGAAGGCGATAATCAGCCCGCCCTTATGGGCATGCGTTGGCTAAACTATTCTCTGCCTTACTCATGGGTACTGTGGCTTGCTGATCCAGATGGAGGCTACGGTGTCCTGCCGAATAGCTTAGAGTTGTGGGAGTATCCTCCTACGAACCCCTGCTGTCGTCCCCGTCTCCGCTTCCAAGCCTCCCGCAACATCAATCTTACCCGCGCTCCTCTTACTATTACAGCCACTCATTGGGTGGAAGCATACGATTTTATTCAAATTTCGGACTCCGTATGGAAAGATCAGATACGTCCGCTGGAATATGGATTGCCTCAAATCCTAAGCCTTCGCCCTGTAACCTACCGGTGGAAAGAAGCGAATGACGGAGTGCATGCGGGGTTTTTGGCTCAGGAGGTACAGGCAGTCCTGCCGGAAGCCGTACGTCGTTCTCCCGAAGGTGTGTTGGTGGTAGACCCCCTGGCTATCGCAGCTACCATGACCCGAGCGATTCAAGAACTGTCCCAGCGCGTGGAGAAGTTAGAAACATGGATAACTACGCAGAAATAACTTCGGGCTCATTATGCGTACAGTAGGTGCCTTAGCCATAGTCTGGGTCTCTGCATGGGCGCAGCGCTATGTAGGCATAGGTATAGCCGCGCCGAGCTATCCTCTTGAGGTGTATGTTCCATATAGTCGCATAGGAAGCGGAGGTGGCATCCACATCTCCTCTGTCGCCGTAGAAGCTAATATGCCAGCAGACGGGCAGCAGGGGATTATCGCCTACCATTTACGCAATAGCGCTCTCCCCTATAC
>CAZZMF010000122.1:0-4486 GCA_964655255.1 uncultured Sphingobacteriaceae bacterium | reverse complement strand
CTACATATCCACTGGCTCCCCACAGCAGCTGTGTCAAAGGCGTGCTGCCCAGCAGTGCCATTCCCATACCTATCCCGACAGCAGACAAACGCAGCCCTATCACTTCCGGCGAAAGTAGCCGCACCGACCGCCAAAGATCAGCCGCATATCCCCCTAAACCCACAAGAACAAGTGCAGGCAAAAGGGCCGGAACCCGCATCACCACCCACAGTCCCCATAGCAGCCCGTACAGTATCCCTTCCTTCAAAGGCAGGGTAAATGCATACATGCCTATTACCGCTTCAGCGAGGAAGTAGAGGGATTTTTCTCCGACGAAAAAAAGAACAGGGACGAAAGCTACGCCTATAAGCAGCCCCCACCATCGTCCTATGTGTAGGAGAGCCCACCCTAACCAGCCTGTCAATACAAGGCGCAGCAGAAATACCTCGTCATACTGCCCCCGTCCTGCCCAGATAAGCCAAAAGCTTCCCAGCCCTAAGCCGATCATGCCAAGTTCTAAGGCGATGAAGGGGATATGGGCTTTGCCCTTGAGCCCGCCCACTACTGAAAAGACCAACCCTGCAAATAAAAGCACCACTAATCCCCACCAAATAAGCCCACTGTAAGCTGCCTCGGACGAGGGCCACCCTAAGGCAAAAGGCAGTAGGCTCTCCACAAAAACGAGATGCGTCGCCCCTTCACGAGAGACTTCATAGAGAAAAAGTTGCCCGGGCTGACGAGCGGGGGGGATACGCTCAACCCCACACACTGGCTGATAGTCTATGCGCCGCAGTTCATCCCCGATAGCTAAGGCGTTTTCGCTGAAGTGGGGAAGCTTGGCTTTTACGCTCCATGTACAGGTATCTACGAGCTGCCAGAGGCATCCATCTGTAAGCGGAGGTTGCCAATCTCGCCCCCACTGCCACAGTACGAGGGCTCCTGTCCCCGCTGCAAGCAGGAGAAGGCGCCTCATGGCACACGGGAAATATAAAGGGTATTCGTGCGCAGGCGCGCCCGTAAAGGCATGGAGACCGTAAAGATCACCGTATCCCCCGAATCCACATGCCCCAAATCTTTCAGAATCTGCATCACATCCCGAATCGTGTCATACGTGCCTTCCTTATGGCGATAGTAATACGCCCTTACGCCCCAGAGCAAACTAAGCCCATTCAGAATGCGGGGATTAGGCGTGAAGATGAAAATATCCGTTTGAGGACGCCATCGCGCAAGCTGAAATGCCGTATAACCTGAATAAGTAAGCCCAACAAGGGCTCGAGCCCCCACTTCAGAAGCAAGGGTACAGGCTGTCCAACATACCGCATCTGAATGATATGTAGGCGAACTTGGACTCGGCTGCCCCGGCAAACGGTATATCTGCGGGTCGGCTTCCGCTTGATGGAGGATGCGCTGCATTTGTCGTACCGCCTCCACTGGAAAAGCACCTACCGAAGTCTCCCCACTGAGCATCACCGCATCTGCCCCATCCAAAACCGCATTCGCTACATCCGCCACCTCCGCCCGCGTAGGCGTCGGATTCTGAATCATACTCTCTAACATTTGGGTCGCCACAACTACGGGCTTACCCATTACATTACAGGTGCGTACAATGCGTTTCTGCCAAAAAGGCACTTCTTCCACAGGTATCTCTACCCCTAAATCCCCTCTTGCCACCATCACCCCATCACTGAGTTCTATGATCTCTTCTAAGTTCTCCAAAGCTTCGGGGCGTTCTATTTTTGCCATAATCCGCATGCTGGAGCCGAAGCGCCGGAGGGTCTGCCGCACCAGTTGAATATCTGATGGATATCGCACGAAGGAAATCGCTACCCAGTCCAAGTTTTGATGGATCGCCTCCATGAGGTCTTCCCAGTCTTTATCCGAGAGGGTCGGCAGGGAAATAGGGCGCCCAGGTAAGTTGATACCTTTACGACTACCGATGCGGTCGCCTGCTAACACGCGCAGGCGTACAGTGCCTTTTTTGTCTGTCTCCAAAACTTCTAATCGCACTCGCCCATCTTCTACTAAAACAATGTCCCCTGGGGCGACATCCTGTGCCAAAGTCTCATATTCCACTGGGATGACGCCTTCATCAGGGGTTGTGGAAAAAACTACTTCATCGCCAGGGCGGATAGGAATAGGCTGCGCAAGCTTGCCGATGCGCATTTTGGGTCCTTGCAAGTCCGCTAAAAGCGCTACATGCGTGCCAAGCTGAAGGTTGATGCGCCGGACCCGTTCTATTACTTGCTTGTGGCTCTCCCAGCTTCCGTGGCTGAGGTTGAGACGGATCACATCCACGCCAGCCTCTATGAGCTGACGAAGCATCTCTTCGGACTCACACGCAGGACCGACGGTGGCGATGATTTTGACGCGGTTGTAAGTGATGCCAGGCATGGTTTATTTAGGAAAAAAGTTATGTAGATTTATGCCGTTCTTGTCTGCATGATAAAGGTAAATAGACGGCTTTTCTACAATAACATCAAGCACAGGATCATAAGGTATCTTGAATTCATTACCTCGGAGGTCGCAGTCCTTGATGTCGTTTGCACATGTATGTCCAATCAAAACGGGCTTTACATAAAATGGTCTGGCATACCTATCAGCATGTGCAGTAACCATCTAAGCTATCCAGTATGCGTATTTTCTTGCCTGAGAGATAGCCGACTTTCATCTCAGCTTTGTCGGCATTTGCAAGAGCACTCTCAGTTGCCATGTTACAAAGGTAATAGTTCTGTACTGTCTCTGCGTCCTCAATCAAGCGCTTGCGGATAGGGTTGGCTCCTACCCTTGACATACTCACTGTCCTGCATGGAACTAATCCCGAAGAATAAGATACTGACAGAGAGCAGATTGCATGGGGCGGGCGGCGGCGCCTTCGGCGCCGCCGCCCGCCCCTCAGCTAACCCATGCGCATCAGCACCTTATACTCATAACAAAACAAAGAAGACAAAAAGGGAGACAAACGAAAAGCTTTGGCATAAACTTGCTAACTTGCCAAAAGAAAAAGACACCACCAAGGTGGTCATACAAGAGAGTTACGCTCTATAACGGAGTGCCAGCAGGGTATTTCCCTCAAAGATAATAGTAGCATGCAGTCAATTGAGCCTCATGGAAGCGCGCATTCGCTTCAAAGCATTATTTTAGGCTGATGCGATATGCATTAGGGCTGCTGGGGGGCTTGATAGCACAGACATTTTATGTGGAAGTGGGGAGTGAAACCCTGCGTCAAGCTTTATATCAACGGGATATCCAGCGGATTGGGCGGTTAGGTGGAATTTGGCGCTCTATTATAGCGGTGGAGCCCCTCTTGCCGAGAAGCAACCGTGCCTTACAAGGATGGTTTATAGTGAAGCTGGCAGGAGGGGATTCAGTGGTGATTTTAGATAGCCTTCGCCGCACTTCTGGGATCCGATGGGCAGAAGGAGCAACTGGGCGTCGGCTTTGCACGCAGCCTTTGCTGGGGTGGCATCATATAGCCCTTCAAACGCGTATGGCATGGACCCGCACCCAAGGCAGTTCTAACATCATCATCGCTATCATAGATAGCGGTATAGAATGGACCCTATCAGCTTTCCATCGGCAACTATGGGTCAATCGGGCAGAAGATTTGAACGGCAACGGCATGATAGACCCTGCCGACCTCAACGGACAGGATGAGGACGGAAACGGCTTTGTGGATGATGTTATCGGATATGATTTTACGGATCAACCCTTCACGCCCTCCGCTGGTGATAACATAGCCGAGGACCCTTTCCCTCGCGACGAAAATGGACACGGCACGGCGATGGCGAGCGTAATCGGAGCTCGAGGAGATTTATCGCCGGTGTGGGGAGTAGCCCCAGGCGCACGGCTCATGATCCTGCGTGCCTTCAACGCCCAAGGCTACGGCGAAGATGATGATATTGCTCGGGCGATCATTTATGCCGCAGAAAATGGCGCTCGTATCATCAACTGCAGCTTTGGCGATAGAACCCCTTCCCGAATGATGCATTCAGCTATCCAATATGCTGTTGGACGGGGGTGCATTATCATAGCTGCTTCGGGCAACGGTACGGGTGGGCAACCGCATTTTCCCTCGGGCTATCCTGAAGTCATTGCAACGGGCGGCTTTGCCTACGACGAGCCGTCGGGCAGATACTATCTCTGGCCCCTTTCAGGCTATTATCGGGTGGATTGGGTAGCGCCGGCGGATCGCGTGCCGGCACTTCTTCCCGATGGGAGCGTTCGACCCCTTAGCGGTACCAGCATAGCCGCAGCGCTTTCTTCCGCAGCAGCTGCACTGCTTTTGAGTCGGTATCCTGATCTGACAGGCGAAGGGATAAGAGCGACTTTCACCAGTCGGGCAGTTCCCCTCTCGGGAAGCAGCTAGAGCCCCTTCGCTGGGAGTGGGCGGCTTTCCCTTCTGCCAGCCATAGACCTACCCCACGAAGCTACCGCTGGCTGGTTATATCCGCCTGACCGTAGCATTCTACGCAGCCATGTGCCGATTATTTTTTCTACGCAGCATAGC
>CAZZMF010000121.1:0-4489 GCA_964655255.1 uncultured Sphingobacteriaceae bacterium | reverse complement strand
TTCTGGCGCCGAAAAGCCTATACGCTCTATCTCCATCGCTTGCCTGCCTCCCTATGGCGGCAGCTACCTGAGATTCGCAGACCTGCTGGGGAGCGGTGGTTTGCTATCCCAGGGCGCGTAGAGCTCAAGCGCCGGGCTTACCTTGACCTGATAGCTGCTCTGGCTGAAAAGCCCCCTCCGCCCGAATGGCGCTTCCTCCTGCTGGGTCCAGCCGATGCCCCTCATAGCGACTGGACGAAAATCTCCGTTCTCCTTCACACTCATAAGCTCGCTCGCCACTTTATTGCCTTTCCCGAAGGGCTGGACTTTCCGACTTATCATGCTTATCTGCGCGCCTGTGAAGCTGTGCTGCCGCTCATTCACCCCGGCATGCCGTACTTTGAGAAATACCAGCGCTATCAGATTACAGGGGCTTTTTCGCTGGCGTTTACGCATAGGAAGCCGCTTATAATCCATAAATCTTTTGCAGAAGAGCCCGATATAAGCGATGCCGCTTACTTCTATGAGACACCAACCGAACTGCTCAGCCTGCTGGATCGCCTGCCAGAGAAGCCGCTCTATCAGCAGCCTCTCTGGAGCGCCACACCAGAGGGACTTTTGACCATCCTGCGCAAATAAAAAAGGGAGGGCTTTTCCACCCTCCCTTTCGTAGCTACCTGGATAGCCGCTTATTCTACGGCGAGACGCAGGGTCTCTACGCTGCGCTCGGTGATGAGCTGTACCTGATACAGCCCCGTCGGCAGGTGGAGAGTCAGCCGGGCAGGGAAGCTCTGTACGGCATGCGTTTCAACGAGCCGTCCTTGCACATCAAAGATCCGCACTTGTGCTGCCCCGGTATAGGCTGGATTGACGAGGAAGACTTCACTGCGCGCAGGATTCGGATACAGTGTCCATTCGCCCGAACGGCTGCTGAGAAGGGCAGATGTATTGCCAATCGTCACATTTTGCATCAGCGTATCCGTACCGCAGGGGTTATACGCAACGACCATCACGGTGTATGTGCCCGTAGCAGCGTATGTATGGCTTACCGAAGTGCCAGAAGCAGATGGAGTCGTATTCGGAGCGTCAAAGAACCATTTCACACTGTCGGCATCGGTAGCATTCACGGTGCCAGTGATGGTATTGCCACTTTGAGTGATATTGAGTCCAGAGAGGGACGGGGCGTTACCATACACTTTGATAGTCTTCTGCATGGAAGAGGGACCACAAGTGCCATTGACTGACAGAGAGACCGTATAAGTCCCCGGCGAAGCGTAAGTATGACTTACGCTCATGCTGGTATCGGTGAGGGTAGAGCCATCGCCGAAGTACCAAGATGCGCTTGCGATACCATCGTTTGTGCCATTTCGCTGGAAGGTTATGGGTATGCCCACACAGGCACTGCCTGGCGCTGAGAAGTCTGCCACCGCCCCTGTACCCGACACCACAAGGGTGGCTTGAGCGGTATCATTTCCACCGCAGCCGACAGCTACAATCGTATAGGTATATGTACCTGCCGACGATGGAGCCACGAGCGTACCAGAAACAGATGAACCAGCAGGAAGCCATGAAGCTATAAGATTAGAACCGAGATAGATCCGCACTTCCTGCGCGTTGAATACAGTTATAGTCGGAATGGAAAAAGGCTCACCAGCACAGGCGGTCCCGAAATTCCATAGCCCCATGAGTTTAGCCGGCACATTTCCGATGATTGGAATACTGACAGAGGAATATTGGACATGACAACCGCCGTACATTATTTTTGCTATTAGGGAAGCCGCAGCTGTATTAGGGGGCACATTATATACGAAGGTATCAGCGACCTGCATGGTGACGATACTACCATCCGGCAAATAGTACTGGACGCTATCAGCAGGCGGAGAAGGTATAAATGGAAAGGCTATTGGGACGCTCCCGCCCGTAGAAGCACAGACACCACCAATGGGAGTGGGAGAGGGGTGAAAAAAGTTATTAGACAGAGGCCTAGTAATCGTAGCACTGCCACAGTTATTGTGTAAGGTAGCGCTAATCGTATATGAGCCGGGGGCTGATGGCGCAGGGATCACCGTATCGCTGGACACCCCATAGAAAGGTCCTGAGAGCCAGCTCGCAGTCCACTGGATGTAGTTTCCAGGCGCACCGGAGGTAAAGTTCCCAGCGCTTGCATGAATACGCACTGTGCCACCAGGACACCATGCACCATTACTCACAGAAGGACTCTGCGGAGAAGCATTGGTATTCGTCGGATTCCATGTGAAGACATCTTCGCGAGAATCGCAGCCCACATCCTGACGAACCTTAATCTGCACAGGGAAAGTGGTACCATTGGGGAAAATGTGCTGGAAAAACGGACCAACTCCAACATAATCCCATGAACCGTCAGCTCCGATATCTACACTGACCAGCCCCTCAACTCCCCCCAGTGAGAACCACACGGGTAACCCTGGGCAGTAGTTGCTTGGGGTAAAGATAGATGGAGCGTTGAGACTATTTGGCCCCCTTACACTGAAAACACTATAATAAGTCTGCGTATAACTGCCACAAGAATAGCTACCTGTGACGTCTACGTTATAGTATCCGGGGAGAGCATTACTTGGAGCTATCCATTTGACAGGAAAGCTTGTAGCGGTTTGCACTATATTGTTACTCGGACCCTTGATCTGAATATTGAGACTGGTTATCCCTGCCAGCTCTGAAGAGGATGAAACATTCAATACCACGCTATCACCAGGGCATATTCGGTTTGAAGACGCTGTAAGGGAGAGAGGTAGACTATTCACGCTGGAGACTACCTGAATAGGGAAAGAAGAAGTGGTAGAATCTCCACAGAAATATGTTCTGAGCGTGATATTCCATGTGCCAGGGGAGTTGGGTGCAGTGAGAGTAAAGTTGGCTTGATTGCTCACATAGTCTGATGGTCCCGAGCCATAGATGACTTTGAAGCTGTCTATATGACCGCCTATATTGAGACCAAAGCTTACGGAGGCACCGGCACAGACCACCATCGGAATATAGCTCGCCCCTATAGAGCCTCCCTTGATCTCTAAGGAGCGTACGAAGCCTGCCGAGTCTCCATTGGAGAAATATGCAACAAGTACAATCCGGATGTTCTGAGAAGGTGAGGACGGCTTGATACCCACTTTTCTATCTCTCAGCCCTGCCGGGGGAAAGGGTGCAGGTACGGAGGGCAGAGAAGGGGCGTAGACAACATTTGGGGCACCCCCCATACTTCGCCAGCGCCACCCTGTGATGCCTGCTGCTCCCATGCCAGTAGTATCCACCACAAGCCAGAAGGTGTCCTTGTGACACTGTAAAGTGCCGTGCACAGGCACCTGACCATTACCTGTGGAGTCGGCATAAATGCCCCATTGCGTCCAGGGCGACTGCGCCCTCATCAGGGAGACAAGAAATGCGCCCACCGCAAGCCATGTACGTGTACGCGTACGCATATCAGGGGAGAGATTACAAACTTCGTGCCAGCATAGGATAGCCTAAATATGAACTACTCAAAGCCTATTCTGTGAAAATAAATTTCAAGTAAATATCAACCATAGGTTTGCGTTTTATACCAAAGTGGTGTATTACTTTGTTTTTTTTGAGGGGGCGCGGCAGCGCCTTCGGCGCCGCCGCGCCCCACCCCCGCTCCATCCAAGTTAGTGAAACGGCTCTCCAGTAAGCCCCCATGAGCCTCATGCAGGAAGAGGCTCCCGCGTAGCAATAAGCTTCTCCACGACGCTAGGGTCCGCCAGCGTAGAAATGTCTCCAAACTCCTTCTCTCCCACAATAAGCTTGCGGAGGATGCGACGCATGATCTTTCCTGAGCGGGTCTTGGGCAGATCAGGCGCAAAGTGGATGACATCGGGCTTCGCAATAGAACCGATCTGGATGCGTACAGTCTCTATGAGGTCTTTTTTTAGCGCATCGGGATCGGAGATTTGCGCATCGGCTTTGAGCACAACGAAAGCATAAATCCCCTCGCCTTTGATAGGATGAGGAAAGCCCACCACAGCCGCTTCGGCCACGGCGGGATGCGCTACGAGCGCACTTTCAACCTCTGCGGTACCGATGCGATGCCCAGAGACATTCAAAACATCGTCTATGCGCCCGATAATCCAATAGTACCCCTCTTCATCCCGTCGCGCCCCATCTCCTGTAAAGTAGTATCCCGGATACGGCGAAAAATAAGTCTGTACAAACCTCTCATGGTCGCCCCACATAGTGCGTGCTTGTCCGGGCCAGCTCTTTTTGATAACAAGGATGCCTTCGCCAGGACCTTCAATCTCTTGCCCTTGGGTATCTAAAAGCGCCGGTACGATACCCGGCAAAGGGAATGTAGCAGAGCCCGGCTTGAGGTGAGTCTGATGCGGGATAGGACTGATGAGGATGCCCCCAGTTTCTGTCTGCCACCAAGTATCCACAATAGGACAGCGCTTCTCGCCTACAACCTCATAATACCAGCGCCATGCTTCGGGATTGATTGGTTCGCCTACGGTACCGAGAATGCGTAAAG
>CAZZMF010000120.1:0-4515 GCA_964655255.1 uncultured Sphingobacteriaceae bacterium | reverse complement strand
GATAAAGGGGGCTCTCTTGACTTAGGATAAAGCCCCGAAGCCGTTCCCGCAAAGGACCGGCGAGCCACGCAGGCAAAGGAGGCGCAAAACCCTGCTTTGGACGCTGCCACAACTGCGGCGGCAGATACTTCGCCAAAAGTCGCCGCAAAATCCGCTTCCCTCGTTTCTCTGAGTCTGGTAAACTGCCCCCCACTTCTACTATCTCAGGGTCTAAGAAAGGTTCACGAGCTTCCAAAGCATGAGCCATCGTGGCACGATCTACTTTTTGGAGCACATCATCGGGCAAATAAATGGTCAGATCCAAGTACTGCCGCGCACTAAGAGAATCCCAGGGCATTTCTGGCGCATACGGCAAAGGCTGAACATCTGGCAGCAAAATCGCACTGACTAACTTTTCTGGGAAGGCTTGTACCAGCTCCCCGTAGTCATGTCCGTGAAAGTGGTGGAGTTTGAGAAGCTTGCTGGGGAGGTTATGAAAGTACCTTTTAGGGAGGAGACGAGCAAGCTGGGAGGGAGAAAGGTTTAGCAGGCGAAGGAGCCGTCCCATCCACCGCAACCGCCGAATAGACTGTTGATGCCGCACATAGCCCCCGAATAGTTCATCTCCTCCATCCGCAGAAAGGGCGACTTTGACATACTGACGCGCAAACTCCGCCAAGACCTCCACTGCAAGGGCGGAGGCATCTCCAAAAGGCTGACCATATAGCTCTGGCAGGCGCTCCACCCGCCTAAGCAGGTCATCTGTCCGGAGATACAAAACATGTGAAGGAAGCCTCAAGTGAGCGGCTATTTTTTCTGCCCATGGCGCCTCATCGTAAGCCTATCCGCAAAGCCTACTGTAAAGGTGGGTAGGACAGCATTTGCATGCTTCGCAAGGAGAGCTGCAACCAACGATGAATCCACTCCCCCACTTAGAAAGATGCCGACCGGTACATCAGCGACCAGCCGCCGTCGGAAGCTCTCCAACAAGCGAGTCTCCACTTCCGCATCAGGATAGGGCTTTTTCTCCCCGAAAAAAAACGATTTGGGATCCCACCAGCGGTACACTTCTATGCCGCGGGCAGTGACGCGCAGATAGTGCCCCGGGGCTACTTGGTAAACCCCATCGTATAGCGTAAAAGGCGAACGCACAAATCCATACGCCAGATATTGAGAGAGAGCGGGTCGCAGGAGCGTAGGCTTTGTCTCCAAGCCTGCCAAAAGGGCGGGAAGCTCCGAGGCAAAAACTATACCTGCATCCGTCTGAGCATAGAAGAGGGGTTTCACGCCAAAGCGGTCGCGGACAAGATAGAGGGCTTCGCCATCCCAGAGGGCAAAGGCAAACATACCGCGCAGTTTTGGTAGAAGGTCTGTACCCCAGGCGTGCCAACCCCACAGTAGCACTTCGGTATCGGACTGGCTGGTAAAAAGGTAGCCCCTTTGCAAAAGTACACGGCGCAACTCAGCATAGTTGTAAATCTCACCATTGTAAGTGATGGTAAGGGTATTTCTGGACATGGGTTGAGCCCCGGCAGGCGATAAGTCTATGATAGCCAAGCGCCGATGAAGCAGCCCTAATGGCAGATCTGGATGTAGCCAGATACCCTCACCATCAGGACCGCCATGTGCTTGCAAACGTGCCATCATCTGCAAACGCGCCCGCAGCACCTCGCTTTCTATTCTATTGGCAAGCCAGAGCCCGCCAATCCTACACATACAGCGAAGGTAGAGTGTAGTTTCGCGCTATGCTCGGCAAGCTGGAGAAAAGGCGGCGCTTTTTTGCTTCTCCTTATGCGCTCTATGGCGACCGTGTGCCTAAGCCGGGCTTGTGGCGAGCGGTACTGGGCTTGCCAGAACATGCGCCTTTACTTTTGGATATCGGATGCGGAAAGGGTGAGTTTGCGGTATATATGGCGCAGCAGCATCCCGAGTGGCTCGTGATAGGCATGGAACGGCGGGCAGACCGTTTAGCCACTGGCTGCCGCCTGGCAGCAGAAGCGCATCTACAAAATGTCTATTTTTGGCATGGAGATGCCCTGAACATAGAAGCCACTTTCGTCCCAGCTGAAGTATCCGTTATCTGGCTCAACTACCCCGACCCGTATCCCAAGCGCCGGCACGAAAAACATCGTCTCCTTCATCCGAAGTTTCTGCGCCTGTATGCGCGAGTGCTGGCCCCCCAAGGCGAACTGTACTTTCGCACAGACGACTCCGCATTCTATGAGTATGCTCTGGAAAAACTCACCACCGAAGGATGGAAGGTGCTTTTCGCAACCCCTAATCTCCAACCTGGCGAAGCAGAAGCCCCAGCCTATTTTGAGACGGAGTTTCGCCAAAGAAAAGGTGGAACGATCCATTACATTCATGCACAGCGCCCATAAGCCAGAGTACTTTTGTCCCCATGATCCAAATCGCGCCGCAAGTATGGTATTGGCTTCGCCCCACCGCTTCCAGTATATATGTCCTTCTTCTATGGAATGTAGGAAGCCGACATGATCCCGCTGGCAAAGAGGGCTTATTACACTTTTTAGAACACACTCTCTTCAAAGGCACGCGTCGTCGCACAGGGCGCACTATCTTTCGTCGTATAGAGTCTTTGGGAGGCGAACTCAACGCCTTCACTACTAAAGACAAAATGGGCATAGAGCTGCGTATCGCCCCCGCCGCCCTCAATATTGCCCTATCTACCCTCTACGAACTGGCTCATGAGGCGACCTTCCCAGAAAAAGAAGTAGAGAAGGAGCGCGAAGTGATCTTGGAGGAACTGGCGATGTATGAAGATATTCCCGAAGAATCCCTTTTAGATCGCTTTGAGGAGCAGGTTTTTGCTGAGGGAGGACTGCGGCACCCCATCATCGGCTATCCCCATACCGTCCAATCCATTACTGCCGATGATCTGCGAAACTTTTATGAGCGGTATTTGAGTCAAAGCGCCTTTGTACTCATGCTGACAGGTCCCCTCCCCCAAAGGGAAATAACCGCTGCCTTGCGACGAACTGGATGGCTTGACCCCGAGCAGAAGAGGTTTACCCCCGTGGCATCCCCTCCGGAAGTCATCGCCCCTAAAAGCACAGTGCAGTTTGAGCGTCCTATCCAACAAGTGCACTTGGCAATAGGAGGTACTGGACCCGCTTTGTATGACTGGACAGAGAGCCTTCCCCTCCAGATGCTTTTACATGAGCTGGGCGGAGGCATGAGCAGCCGCCTTTTTCTCTTGCTGAGGGAAAGATATGGATGGGGCTATACGGTTTATACCTTCTTTCATGGATACAAAGAGCGCAGTGTATGGGGCATTTATGCTGGGCTTACGCCAGAATCTCTGCCAGCAGCCCGCAGTTTGATTATGCGGGAGTTAGAGCGCCTTATGCGTCAGCCGCTCTCTGATAGACAGTTTGCCGCGCTTCGTCGGGGCTTCATGGGACGGCAAGCCCTGCTCTGGGAAAGCCCTGTCTTTCGCCTAAATGCACACGCTCGGAACCTCCTTGATTTAGGACAGATTGCAGATGTGCAAACATGGGAAAGTATCCTTCACTCTCTAACTCCAAGCGACCTACAAAAAGCAGCCCAAAGCGCTTTTGAAGCCGTATATGAGCGGTTATATGTGCCGAAAGAAGTGAAGTTGTAAATGAAAGCCCCGTAGAGCAAAAAAAACGCCCTTAGGCATCTTACGCAAATCAAAAGTGATACCCTGTCATGAACATCACTGAGCCATTGTAAAAGCGCTGTCCAGAAGGCACCCGAAAGATATTGACTAACCCTGTAAAAGCCCGCATTTCAAAGCTCATCTCACCGCGTCCCATGCGATAGGCGTTTCCACCGCCAAACCATACACCCAGATCGCTTTGTCTAAACTCTACCCGCCCATGCTCAATCGCTCCTTCCGCGACTATCACGCGAGTTTGCGGTGAGAAGCCAAACAAGGGAAGAAAATCTAATCCTTCTAAGGCGACTTGCGTCTGACCATAGTTTCGCGTGAAAAGTCGGTATCCGCCATGCACTCCCATCAAAAAATATGACCTACTATGCTCCATTCGCATGAAACTCCACTGGAGAAGCAGAGGTAGCTCCAAGTGCGCCAGCTCTAACCGTCCGTCGTTGGAGATATGTACTGTGTATTCGTCTCGGATATTTCCTATGGTCGTGTCATCTGGATAGCTCTCCCGCACAAGGTAAGCGGAGTTCCGCTGACTAAAATAAATCCCACTCACGATTGCCCACCGGTCTGAAAGTGCATATTGCAAGCCAACCCCTCCCGTGAAGCCTGGTAAGACGACAGCTTTATCTACTGGCGTTGATGAGCGGTAGGCAGGAATGTTGAGTCCGACTTGCACACCGATGCTCCAAGGGCGGGCATTTTGAGCGAAGGCACAAGCAGCGGCAGTCAGTAGAAAAGTTCGCATATCGTGCTAAACAAAACTTTGTCGTCGTTGAAGCGTTTTTTCTCTGGTGGGTCTACAGGCTTACGGTTGCTTGGTTTTTTTGTGCATCACTGGCGTGCATAGGTTATCTGAGAAAGCGTTTGAGATGAGTTCTGTA
>CAZZMF010000119.1:0-4569 GCA_964655255.1 uncultured Sphingobacteriaceae bacterium | reverse complement strand
CCAGCTCTTCCAATAGCAGGGGCTGCTGACTGCCTCGGAAAAAATACACTGTCCATTCCCCTTGGGTAAGCAAGCGCTGGGAAGCGGGGAGTTTCTCTAACTCCGAACGCACTACTTCGGGAGGGATGGGGGAAATGATGGGTTCTACCTTAGGAGTAGCTTTGGGGAGGATGCGCCGAATCTTCCGAAGGCTGAGGCGACGCCGGCGGCTCTCTATGCTCTCCCCCAGCAGATAAGTTTTGCTGCGTAAATATGCTGTAATGCGGTCAGCACTACCCAAAGGCTTGAGCTTCTCGTACGGAAGCAGCTTGCCAACCCGATAATGGACTTTACGAGCCGCTGGATTCACAAACTCTCGGATTAGCAAGCTTGTCCGCAGGCGTGGGTTGATGACCCCAGCGATGTGGAAAAGCAGGCTATTAGTGCCGTGAAAGTATAAAGGCAAAGCAGCAGCTTCACTTTGTTGAATGAGCCGCCCGACAAGGGGATTCCATTCGGGTTCGCGAATACGACCAGTGCGCAGGTTCAGGCTCGCCACCTCTCCAGAAGGAAATATCCCCAGCAAACCGCCACTTTTGAGGTAGTGGATGGCTTGTTTGATAGGCTGGAGGTTGAACTGCCTGGCTTCACTGCCACCAAAAGGGTCTACCAAGAGGAGGGTATCCCGGACTTCTTCTACCCGTTCCAAAAAGAAGTTCGCTATAATGCGAAAGTCTGAGCGAATCTCACTCAAAAAGAGCACAAGAAAGATAGCTTCTATGCCACCAAAAGGATGATTGCACACCACGACGAGAGGACCTTGATACTGGCGCAGGGTAGCCATTTGCTCAACTGGCGGAAGGGCATACTGAACGCCGATCAGCTCTAAAACCCGCCGAGCGAACTCCCCAGGCGTGCGTCCGCTCTCCTCACACAGCGCATAAAAGCGATTGAGCTTCTCTATGCCGAGCATTTTTTCTACCCATGGTCCCACCATTTGGTAGACGACCCTTTGCCATGGCGTCCGAAGTAATTCTCTCAGTTCTATCAGCGGACGCTCATAACGGCTCATGACGCAAAGGTAAGCGCTTCGTAAAAACTTCGTATTTTTGAATAGAATGCGCAAACAAATAGACCCTCTGACGCTTCTGCACCAGTTGGAGGAAGCGGGCTTCTCTCGCGCGCAGGCAGAAGCTCAACTGCGCTTAGTTTTGGCGATGGTAGAGTCGCGCTCCCCTACCATTCGTCACTTGCGGCTTGTGGAGATGCGTCTGCGCGGCGAAATGCAGCAGTTAGAGGCGCGGCTACGGGGCGAGATAGAGCAGTTAGAGGCGCGCCTGAGAGGGCAAATAGAGGAGTTAGAAGTACGCTTGCGGGGCGAAACGCAGCAGTTGGAGGCACGCCTGCAAATAGAACAGCAGAAAATTCGGGCAGAACTGGAAAAGCTCAAAACTGAGGCAGAAGCACTCAGGATGGAAGTAGAGAAGCTTAAGTTGGAGGTAGAAGGGCTCAAAGCCGAGGTAGAAAAAGTCAAAATAGAGCAGCAGAACCTTCGGATGGAGATTGAGAAGCTACGCTTAGAAATGCATCAGATGGAGTTGCGGCTCGTGCGGGAGCATAGAGAGGATACTCGCAAAGTTATTTTCTGGGTGACGGGCTTGCTAATCGCCCAAGCGACCCTTATCCTCGCTGTGGGCAAGCTCATAGCACTTTTTCAGTGATGAGCGTTTGGTAAAGCGCTAAAAAGGTCATCGCTCGGGAAAGCAGCCGGCTATTTTCCCGAAGCAGATGTGGCTTCCGCGATAGTAGGGGCTTTTCGCAGTAGCAGGTAGAGTCCAATAACCACAAAAGGCAAGCTTAGAAGCTGCCCCATATTGATAGGCAGCCCTAACAGAAAGGCTTCTTGAGGCTCTTTGACTAACTCTATGACGAATCTCCACCCAAAAACCCATGTCAGAAAAAACCCCAACGCCTTTCCTGACAAACCAAAATACACTTGTCGTGCGTAAAAAACTAACATAATCCCAAATAGCGTCAAGTAGACAAAAGCTTCATAGAGCTGAGTAGGGTGGCGAGGGTGGAAGTCCACCCGCTCAAAAATAAATGCCCATGGTACATCGGTTATTTTCCCGTAGATTTCGGAGTTGAAGAGGTTGCCCAGTCGGATGAGAGCGGCGGTGAGAGCGGTGGGTATCGCCAACCGGTCCGCCAGCCATAGGAAAGGCTGATCTGGGCGCTTGCGCGTATAAAGGTACAGCGCCAAAAGTACCCCTATCGTACCGCCGTGACTTGCTAGCCCCCCCTCCCAAACTTTGAGGATTTCTATGGGATTAGCAAGGTAATAAGAAGGCTCATAAAATAAACAGTGCCCCAACCGTGCTCCGACTATCGTGCCTATCAGAATATAACCGAGCAGGGTATCTAAATCGCGCTCTGGTCGCCTTTCACGCTTGTATATTCTTTGCATGATGTAAAAGCCAATCAAAAAGCCTGTGGCAAAGAGGAGCCCATACCAACGCAGTTGCAAGGGACCGATAGTCACTATCTCAGGGCTGACATTCCAGCGTATGTAGGCTAAGGTCATAAGGCTTGGAGGTATTGGATTAGGTCGTGGTAAACCTTCTCTCGGAAGGTTTCATGGAGCGGCTCATGGTAGCTATTTTCATAGACTATCATTTTTTTGTCTGGTGCGGGTAAATGGTGGAAAAAGCGTTGAGTGGCGTCCGAATCGCAAATAGGGTCTTGGTCAGGCAAGAGGAAAAGGTATTTACCTTCAGCAAGGCGTGGGAGATCCCGCCAAAGGGCAGCTTGGGCGCGCTGAACAGCCGCAAACCACCCGGCCGTAGCCGTACGAAAAACCAAAGGATCCTGCGCATATGCCAAAGCCTCTTCCCGGTCATGCGTAAGATCCCCCGGCTCCAACCCCGAGGGCAAGCTCAGAGTGGGAAAGAGCCGAGCTGCCACCCTGCCCAGCGTTTTTTTCCACCCCGGGACATGTAGCTTGAGTTGGATGAGGGGAGCGCTAATGATAGTCGCAGCAGGCGACCAGAGATCTGAATACTTCTGACGATAGCGCAATACAATAAGCCCTCCTAATGAATGTCCAAATAGAACCGCAGGAGGCGTTATTTTTTCTCTCCAGTGGGTCCATACAGCAGTGAGATCATAGAGGTATTCCTCTAAATCTGTGATGAATCCTCGGCGTCCTGTGGAGCGTCCGTGTCCTCGCAAGTCCATGGTCAAGCTTCCCCACCCTCGTTCTGCCAAGTACTTTATCACGGCTTCGTATCGTCCGCTGTGCTCAGCGTAGCCATGTACCCATACCACTGTGCCTTGGGCGTGCCTTTCGGGTGGATACCAAGCCGTATAGAGCCGCTCCCCTTGGTAACCAGCGACCGTATGCACATGCATCTCCATGCTACAAAGGTACAGGTATGCTTCACCCTATTCGTATCGGAGGGCATCGACAGGATTGAGTTGAGAGGCTTCGCGAGCTGGCTGATACCCTGCCAAAATCCCCACGATACCACTGAGGGCAACCGCTAAGAGCACCCATTTCCACGGCATGACGAAAGTGCTTCCGATGAAGAGAGCGACTGCGTTACCGATAAGCAGCCCTAAAATGATCCCACCTGCGCCGCCCAGTATAGCCACGACGACAGCTTCAGTAAGAAACTGTCGCCGAATCGCTGCGCGCGTCGCCCCTAACGCCATGCGCAGCCCGATTTCCTGAGTGCGCTCTTTTACTACGACGAGGAGGATGTTTGTAAGGCTTAGCGCCGCCCCAAATAGCGTAATCAAACTAATCCCAATCGTCGCCAGCGTCACCGTCCGAAGCTGCTCCAGTACAAAGTCGGCGATTTGCTCGCCACGGGTAAGGGTAAAGGTATCCTCTTCATGTGGGCGCAGATGCCGTATCTCCCGCATCGTAAAACGGGCAACCTGCATGACTTCGGGGACCTTTTCCACCGTAGGAGCGCTGATGTACAAAGAAACCGTCGGCGACTTGCTCGCACGCAGGGCACGCGTCCATGGAACGAAACATTCCCAGTCCAGACTAAAGCCAAATAAACTTCCCCGCCGAGCCAAAACCCCAACGACCTTGTACAAGTGCCCTTGGACTTCTATCCATTTTTCCAGGGGGGATTCGTTTGGAAAAAGCTGAGCTGCCACATCCGCCCCAATCACTATTGCTGGCGCATCCCGAGCGACTTCCGCTGGGGTAAAAAAGCGTCCAGAGGCTAACCGCAGTTCCTGCACCCGAAAGTATGTCGGATCTACCCCGACCACGCGCACCTGGGCCGGGGTTTTTTTCCCGCCGAAGCGGGCTCGTGCGCCAAAGGACAGGGGAACGTGCCGCGCCACATGCGCCCCTGCATAAGTGAAACGCTTTTCAAACTGCGCTGCTTCCCACAGACGAATAGGTAGCCCTTCGCCGCCTATCGTCAGGCGTCCTCTTCGGGTTTGGAAGCGTATTTGCAGTCCTCCGCCGCCCCCAGAGAGAATAAACGCCTGACTTCCTAACCCCGCAAGGTTTCGCGAGATGAAGGTGCGTAGCGCTTCCAGCGAAGTTAATATACCTACCAAAGC
>CAZZMF010000118.1:0-4628 GCA_964655255.1 uncultured Sphingobacteriaceae bacterium | reverse complement strand
CGATGGCACCATCACTGCCGCTAATGCTTCCAAAATCAACGACGGCGCTGCCGCTGTCCTCCTCGCCTCCGAAGAAGCCGTGAAAAAATATAACCTGCGTCCCTTGGCTCGCCTTATCAGTTGGGCGGATGCGGCTCGGGAGCCAGAATGGTTTACGATTGCGCCGACGGATGCGATTCAAAAAGCCCTCGCTCGCGCTAAGCTCACCATAGACCAAATAGACGCCTTTGAGATCAACGAAGCCTTTGCAGCAGTGGCGCTCGCTAATCAAAAGCTTCTCAACATTCCCTCGGAGAAGCTCAACATTTTGGGTGGAGCGGTAGCGCTGGGGCATCCGCTCGGTGCCAGCGGCGCACGGATATTGGTCACGCTGCTCACGGCGCTCAAACATATCAACGGACGCTACGGTGCTATTGGCATTTGCAACGGCGGCGGGGGCGCTTCGGCGGTGATAGTAGAGCGCCTTGCCAACTGACCGGCACGGAGGCGCGCCGTATTCGGGTTTTTGTTTTCCTCTCGGAATGGAGCGGTTCATCGCCTTGTACCGCGCCTTAGACCAGACGCAAAGCCAAAATGCCAAACTCAACGCCCTGCGCGCTTATTTCTCAGAAGCAGACCCGCACGAAGCCGCATGGGCAGTAGAACTCCTGCGGGGTGGGCACGCCCGTCGCTTCATCCCTCCTAAAAAGCTCCGTCTCTGGCTTGCAGAGTATCTTGGGCTTCCGATAGACCTGGTAGAAGAGTGCTATCAACATGTGGGCGACTTATCGGAGACGGTGGCGCTCCTGCTCCCCAATCGTTCCAATCCTTCTGGTAATCTCCCTCCCCTGCCCTACTTAGCAGAAGTACAACTGCCCCGCCTTGCTACACTCCCCGAAGCCGAACAAAAAGCGTGGCTTCACGAGCAGTGGAAGAAGCTGAGCTTCTGGGAAGCATTTCTCTTTCACAAGCTCCTCTTAGGAGCTATGCGGGTAGGCGTTGCTGAGGGACTGCTCACTCGGGCTTTAGCTGAGGCGCTGCACCTTCCCGAAGCCCATGTTGCCCAGCGCCTCAGCGCCGAATGGAAGCCATCCCCACGCTTTTATGAGCACCTTCGGGCGCAAGCCGAAGCGACTTTGGACCCCTATCCGTTTTTCCTCGCTTATCCCTTGGAAGATTTAGGCGAAAACTTTCCTGAGAAGCTCGGTTCTCTATCCGAGTATCAAGTTGAGTGGAAATGGGATGGCATGCGCGTCCAGCTTGTGCGGCGCAAAAGTGGACTGGCGCTCTGGTCGCGCGGTGGAGTATGCATCACGGAGGGCTTTCCGGATATTGTACAGCGCTTCGCGCCGCTGCCCCCAGATACAGTCATAGATGGAGAACTTTTGATTGTAAAAGATGGGCTGGTGCAGCCTTTTGCTGCCCTCCAAAGGCGCCTCTTGCGTAAAAAGGTCTCTGCTGCGCTGCTGCGCGAGCTACCTGCTACGATTTATGCCTACGACTTGCTGGAATGGGAAGGTAAAGACCTGCGCGAACTTCCCTTGCGGGAGCGCCGGCGCATGCTGGAAGAAATCGCTCTGCGGTATCCTTTTGTGGAAGTGTCGCCTTTGATTGCGCCAGCGGATTGGGCGGAGCTGGAAAGGTATCGGGATCAGCCGCCGCTTGGTGCTGAGGGGCTCATGCTCAAACGCCAAGATAGCCCCTACCTCACCGGGCGTCGCCGTGGCTACTGGTGGAAATACAAGCGCAATCCCTTCTCCGTGGATGCCGTACTGGTATATGCTCAGCGCGGACATGGACGGCGATCGGGGTGGTTTACGGACCTCACCTTTGCCCTGTGGGACGGGCATGGACAACTCATCACTTTCGCCAAAGCCTACTCTGGGCTTACCGATGCGGAGATGCAGGAGCTTACCCGTTGGGTGCGTGCCCACGCCATAGAAAAAGTCGGTCCCGTAGTCAAAGTGCCCCCCGTATGGGTGTTTGAGATCGCCTTTGAGGGCATCCAGCGCTCCAATCGCCACAAATGCGGCTATGCGGTGCGCTTCCCCCGCATTCTCCGCTGGCGAAAAGACAAGCCCGCCTCCGAAGCCGACACCATCTATACCTTAGAACGACTCGCTGCCCCTCTCTCCCTCCCTGAAGGTGAGTATTAGGGCAAGGGCATCACTTTTTTGTATTGAACGCCTTGAGGCGTCTGTATGCGGAGAAGCGCCGCAGCGGGAACGACAATCCGCCAAGTCTCCCCATCCACCTGGACAAGCTCCACAGGCAAAGCTTGTCCAGTGAGGGACCATGCTACCACCTGCGGTGGGGCACTTCCACGGAAAAGCAAAGGCGAGTCAGCAGAGGGAGAAGACATCCCCGCAGAACTGAGTTGATGGATTGCTACCATCCCGTCCAAGTCCGCACTAAGCCGATCTGGGGTTTGCCAGTGGGTGGCATCGGAGACTTTTACATAGCGTGCCCATGGCAGTCCTACTACTTGCAAGTCAAAGGCATCGCCCCCGGCTTGGGTAGGGTCTTGCCAGTTGATGGGTGAAGGGCAGCCCGTGCATCCTGTCGGCGTGCGCCCTGCCAGCCCAGCACCTGTGATGGAGTCATACGGAAAGGTGTGCCAAGTCTGCCCGTCTTGGGAGACTGACACAATCATCCATTCATCAAAGACTTGCCCCTGCCCATACTGAAAGGCATTCTCAAAGACGATGAAGTCGGCTCCCGGTCCGTCGGCGATAGGCGGGTCAAACTCCAAAACGATGAAGCCACCTTTTCCCAAGGAGACCACCTGACAAGGGTCGGCGCAGGGATTGGAAGGGGTAGCCGTCGTGCATATTTCGCCCAGCACGTTGTAAGGGAAGTAGGCATTCCCTTGCCCGAAAGTCTGCGAAGTCCCAAAGTGATAATCATGTACAGCTATGGGCCAAATGCTCGGGGCTGAGGGTAGGATGCATCTTGCGCCACAGGTACATTGTCCCCACACCAGCCCTACTACGAAGATAACGCCACGGAGACCCTTTCGCCCCATAGTAGTCCTTTGAGGTAGGGGGTGAGAAAAATGCCCTCAGGGTCCAGTTTGCGTTGTAGCGAGAGGAAAGACTCCAGCTCGGGATAGACCCGATGAAGGTACGCTGGGGAAGCGGTGTGCATTTTGCCCCAGTGTGGGCGCCCGTCATACGATTGGAAGATCCGCTCTATCTCTCGGAAATACGCTTCATACGGCATGCGGTGATACATGTGCACAGCGATAAATATGCGGTCTTCTCCGTAAGCGGGACTGAGCGGAATGTTGTCGCCTTTCACATACCGATACTCAATCGGGAAGCTAACGGCAGGATGCTGCTTTTCTATCCAGCGGCGAATCTCCCGCAGCACTTCGGGACCGGCAGCTGCGGGCACACCATATTCCATCTCCCGAAATCGTACCCACCGAGGAGAGGCAAATATCCGATAAGCTTTGTCGGTTCTTTCCTCGGCTGTCATGTGGCGCCCAGCAAAGCGGCACAGGGCAGGGCTTCGTTCGGGTCGCCACTGTGCCAGCTTATTCAGAGCCCAGAAGGCACCATTTTCCCACACCGCATCCACCATCCACCGCCGCCAGAGGGAGGTACTGCCAGGCGTCTCGCTTTTGTCTGTGAGCTTTACCAGCGCTACATCACTGTACGGAAACCAGAAAAACTCAAAGTGCCGGTGCTGCTCCAGATAAGCTTCGCTGTGGTCTAAAGCTGCGTCTAAGTGTTCTATTTTTTTCACCAGGCGCAGATAATAGCGCGGCTCTACGCGCAAAGTGATTTGAGTGATGACCCCTAAAAGCCCCAGCGACACTTGGAGTGCCCGAAAAAGCGCTGGCTGCTGGTCTGGATACACATCATGGACTTGGCCCCGTCCGTCTATGAAGCGGTAATGGGCGACCTGCGTAGCCAGCACACCAAAGCCCTTTCCTGTGCCGTGCGTGCCCGTGCTGAATGCCCCGGCAATGCTCTGCCGATCTATGTCGCCTTGATTAGTCAGAGAGAAGCCCGCCGCCCATAGACGAGGCAGCGCACGATAGAGGCGCGTGCCTGCCCAGAGAGTAGCCAGATTATCGGTCGGCGAAAGGGAAATCAGCCCTTGCAAGTTATCTAAGGAAAGAAGGGTGCCTTCAGTTTGTATGAGGGGCGTCCACGAATGCCCTGCACCCACGACGCGAAGGGGCTTTTTATCCGTGGCTGCATTCTGGATAGCCTTGATAATCTCCTCCTCGCGACGCGGACGCAGATATCGTGCCGGCTGAAAGCGTACCGTCCGCCCCCAGTTTTGATAAAACATGCAGCGAAGATAGGGAATGTACCATGCAAGGTGAGAGGCTTTCGTTACCTTTGAGCCATGACAGAACTCACGCTACCGAAGCTTGGCGAGAGCGTGACAGAAGCGCGGATCATCCGCTGGCTCAAAAAGCCCGGCGACCGCGTGGAAGCCGATGAGCCTGTCTTAGAGATAGCCACTGACAAAGTAGATTCCGAAGTCCCTGCCCCAGTCGCAGGTATCTTGGGCGAGATCCGAGTCAAAGAGGGAGATACGGTACCTGTGGGCACTGTATTGGCAATCATTCATGAGGAAGGGGAAGCGCCTGCCGCAGAAGCTTCTCCCGCTGTTTCAGTAGCTGCTTCTGC
>CAZZMF010000117.1:0-4706 GCA_964655255.1 uncultured Sphingobacteriaceae bacterium | reverse complement strand
GGGGTGCGCAGTTCTTCTCTTAGCCAGCGCGAGAGTGGCACACCAAAGCCTTTTTTGGGGCGATATAAAACCTCTGCTGGTAATCGTCTATGCATGAGCTTCTTGAGAAGAAACTTTGTCTTGCTGCCGCGTCGGCGATACCGCAGGGGAAGCGACGCCAAAAACTCTACGACTTCTTTATCTAATAAGGGCGCGCGCACCTCCAAGGCGTTATACATGCTGGCGCGATCTACTTTGACCAGAATATCATCTTGCAGGTAGGTCTTGTAATACAGAAAAGCCACGCGAGCGTAGAGGGGTGTGCCTTCGGGGAGGCGGCGCATATAAGGGGTCAGCCAGTGCTCTAATATGTTTTCAGCGCCCTGAGCATATTCTGGACGCAAGAGTGTCGGCAGTTCTTCGGGCAAAAAAGAAGCAAGCCAGCGCGTATGCCGTTCTATTGGTTCTCCTGTGAAACCGCGCAAAAACTGCCTTACTTTGAAGTCCAGAGCAATGTTAGCATCACTGGGGGGGAGGAGAGTTGCGGCTAAGTGCTCCAACAAGCGAATACCCCCTTTGGGCATCCACGAGAGTAGCCCTACATATCGGTCAGCAATAAAAGTTGGATAACCTGCTTGGAGTTCATCGCCGCCATCGCCCCCCAAGGCTACGATTACCCGTTGCCGTGCAAACTGCGACAAAAAATAAGTCGGCAGAATAGAGGCATCCGCAAAGGGTTCATCCATCAGGGGAAAAACCTCTTCTACAAGCTGGAGGGCTTTTTGTGGGGTCAGGGTCGCGGCATAGTGGTGCGTGCCAAGCAGTCTGGCGACTTTTATAGCGTAGTCGCTCTCATCGTAGCTTTTTTCAGTGAAGCCGATAGAGAAGGTCAGGATAGGCGACTCGCTGTGCTGCTGCGCATACCAAGCGACGGTAGAACTATCTATGCCCCCGCTCAAGAAGACCCCAACTGGCACATCTGCCACCATTCGCAAGCGCACTGCTTTTGCTAAGAGAGAATCTAATGTGCGCACGGCTTCCTCTAAGGGGAGCGGATTTTCTGTGGGTAGGGGCGGTTCCCAGTAGGCGGCGTGTTCAATCAAGTGTCCTTCGCGCACTATCATGTAGTGCCCGCCCTCCAGTTTGTAGATACCCTCGCTGATGGCATAAGGCGTGGGGACATAGTCCAATACGAGGTAGGCATGGAGGGCTGTGGGAGAAAGTCGTCGGGGGATGTTGGGGTGCTGCCAGAGGGCTTTTATTTCCGAAGCGAAAGCAAAAACGCCATGCTGAAAGCTATAATAGAGGGGCTTTTTGCCCATGGGGTCCCGAGCCAAGAAGAAGGTTTTCTCTTCCCTATCGTAGATAGCAAAGGCAAACATTCCCCGCAAGTGCTGGAGGCAGGCTTTGCCCCAGCGGCGATAGGCTTCTAAGAGCACTTCGGTATCAGAGGTGGTACGGAAGGTAATGCCTTCTTTTTGGAGGACATGGCGGAGAGCTTGGAAGTTGTATATTTCCCCGTTGAAGGTAATCACATGCCGACCGTCTGCTGAAAAGAAGGGCTGATGACTGCGAGGGTCCAAATCCAGAATGCTTAGTCGGGCATGCGCCAAGGTGGCTGGACCTTCACTCCACACGGCTTGATAATCAGGTCCGCGGTGGCGAAGGGTCTCTATCATGCGCTTGCCTACCATTTCACCGCCTTCGCCCCAGAAACCTGCTATCCCACACATTGCTCAAATTCTGACGGGTTCGGAGAAGTTAATGCGGCGTCGCACCTGAGCCGGCGGGCGTCCAGTTGACTCATAATACACCCGCACCAGCAGCTCTGCCAATATCCCAATCAGCAAAAGCAATATCCCCACGCTGATAAATAGGACTGTGAATATCGGTAGAGGAGTCTCTACGAAGGATTTTAGTCTGGCAAGTTTATAGTACAGTGCCCAGCTGAAGGTGCCTATCCCCAGCAAAATAGAGATAAGCCCCACTCCACCAAAAAACTGAATCGGACGCTGCAGATAGCGGTCTAAAAATACTATCAGGACTAAATCCAGCAAAACGGAGACGATGCGCATCATGCCGTAGTTGCTGCGCCCATATTTGCGAGGGTGGTAAGCCACGGGCAGTTCGGTAATGCGTCCCCCCTCCCACTTCGCATAAATCGGAATAAATCGGTGCATGCGCCCGTATAGCCGTACCGACGCAATCACTTCCCGGCGATAAGCTTTGAGGGTACAGCCGTAGTCGTGCAGATGCACGCCCGATAAATAGCTGATTAGATTATTAGCGAGGATGGAAGGGAGCTTACGAGTGAAAAACTGCCCCTTCCAACGCTCTTTTCGCCAGCCGCTTACGACATCATAGCCTTCGTCCAACTTGGCTAAAAGCCGCGGGATATCCGCTGGGTCATTTTCCAGATCAGAGTCCATCAGAACGATCACCTCTCCTTGAGCATGCTGGATACCCATTTGTATCGCTGTCGTTTGCCCGTAGTTGCGCCGCAGGAGAATCACTTTCATCCATGGGCGGTCCGCAGCAAGCGCTTCTAAGACCTTAGGAGACTCATCCCGTGAGCCGTCATCCACAAAAATCACTTCGTACTCAAATGTGAAGCCACTCAGCACACTTTCCAGCCGTTCTACTAACTCGGGTAGAGCACGCGCTTCATTATACACAGGAATCACCACCGAGAGATGCACTCCACAAAGGTAAAATATCCCAAAGCGTAGCTTAGAAGGGCAGAAGTACCTTTGTGCTTAGGATGTCGGGGTATGAAGCTGTCTTGGAGCGCATAGCCCAAGCAGCCCATCGCGCAGGACGCAGGCCCGAGGAGGTCACTTTGCTTGTCGTTTCCAAAGGACAGTCCCTGGAAGCCATTCGTTCAGTCTACAATAAAGGTCATAGGCTCTTCGGAGAAAATCGCGTACAGGAACTGCTCGCAAAGAAACCGCATTTACCTCAGGACATTCAGTGGCACTTGATAGGGCATCTTCAAACCAACAAGGTAAAGGCTATTTTACCGCATATTGTGCTTTTGCATTCCTTGGATAGAGAGAGTCTGCTGGCTGAGATAACAAAACGCGCCGAGACGCCTGTGCCCTGCCTTATAGAAGTCAAGGTCGCTCAAGAGCCGACTAAACATGGGATTGTTCCAGCAGCGTTGGATGCTTTTGTAGAGAAGGTATTGGAAACTCCTAAGGTTCAACTTCGGGGATTGATGGGCATGGCGAGTCTCACGACTGACTCTGAGCAGGTGCGTCGGGAGTTTCGCCAGTTGTATAAGCTATTTGTGAAGCTGCGTGAGCGCTATCCTCATGCTGCCATAGATACGCTCAGCATGGGGATGTCGGGAGACTTTGAGATAGCGGTAGAGGAAGGGAGTACGCTCGTACGAGTAGGTAGCGCAATATTTGGCGCTTATTAGGGGCTTGGGGGTGCTTTATACCATTTACTTTTCTATTGTGCAGCCTTGGGGGAAAGAATAAATGCTGGTAGAGAGCAGACTACAGGGGGTGCGGCGGCGCCTTCGGCGCCGCCGCCCACCCCAAAGGTACCAGACCGCTAATCGCTCACGCTACTCTGCCTCAGGGCATTCTGATTTTCTATCACTTTCAGAATATCCACAGCATCCACATCTCCGTCGCAGTCTATATCCGCCGGGGTGAAGGTAGAAGGTCCCGTAACACCATTCCGCATCAAGATAAACTCGTAGTCAGCGGCGTTGATGACGCCCCAGTCCGGCGCTTGGGGCATGCCGGACCAGTGGGCATGGGCCTGATCGGCACAGTTCCCCGCCCAGGCAGCCGCCTGCATGATCCCTCCCCCAGCAGGAATAAGCGCATAATGCTCCCCGGGTATGCCCTCTACATAGGTTGGATCCCGAAAATCGACCAGTGTAGGCTGTGCAGGGTCTCGGCTCAAATCCATCGCCTGTGCGCTGCGCAGCGGCAGATGCTGGGGAAAGCGCAGGACGATCCACTTCGGTGTGCTGGTATCACACCGGCAGAAGGACAGACGCCACGGCTGATAGTATCCCTTATCAGGGCAGGATGAACAGTCCATAGTATCCACCATTGGCGGCGCCCATTTCCATATCCGTCCGAGCGTATCTACAAACCCCCAGACTGAATCCACCGTAGGTCCGCCTGGCGCTTCACGCAAAAGCACCGATACAGGGGTTACCCAGGTCGGCACACGCCATGCAGTAGGTGTGATGTTGGTATCCCAAAGCCCTGCGCCACCTATTCGTCGCCAGGCTGACGGTAAAGCCTCCCAGAAGCCCGGCAAAGTGCCCAATACTCCCCATTCATTTAGGCTATCCCCCAGCGCATTGCCTCGGACTGCGCGATATAAGCCCAGACGACTAAAAGCAGGATGAGGGGAAAGTGTGCCATCACCGCGGTCAGGGGCTTCCAGGGCTACGCGCACCACGACCTGGTGCCCTCGCCGAATGTGGAAGCTCCCTGTCGCTGTACTGTATCCCTCCAGAAGCTGTAAAAGCCACGGTGATTCCGCCTGCAGCCCCGTAGGCAAGCCAAGCTGTACCTGGCAGGCAGGCGAAATGCAGGTGTCTATCGCCACATACAGACCATTCTGAAGGCGCTGTACCCTGCCTGCAGGAGAGATACTGGCAGAAGAAGACATTTGAATAGCCTCTATGAGCTTTTGAACTCCGCACTCTGTGGGATTTTCTGCACTATGGAGGTATAATGTGAATAGGTGATTAT
>CAZZMF010000116.1:0-4717 GCA_964655255.1 uncultured Sphingobacteriaceae bacterium | reverse complement strand
ATAGTACGCTGCTACCCGGCTGTGCTCAGGTAAGCTTTGACTCCACGCAGCGCTTGCTGACGATTGACTTCGGTCCGACGAACTGTCTATGTCGGGACGGGGTTTATCGGCGCGGAAAAGTCCTCGTGCGTTTCTCGGGTCCCCCGTGGCGTCAAGCCGGAAGCCGTGCGGTACTCACCACAGATAGCTTTTTTGTCAACGACAATCAGCACATCGTAGAAAAGGTACTTTTCTACGAGGGCATCAATAGTGCAGGGGAAAGAGTCATTCGTGACACTGTCGTATCCCACCAGGTCATCACACCGAATGGTACGATTCAGTGGAGTGCGCAGCGCACTTTTCGGCAGATACAAGGGCAGACGACGCCTACCCGCTGGGATGATATTTGGCTTATAGAGGGTGGAGCGCAGGGGACTTCGCGTCGCGGGCAGCCTTTCACGACCCAAATAGTCGCCCCTCTCAAAATCGTAGGCAACTGTATCTTTCGTCATCCCGTCAAAGGCATTTGGAAACTCACCACTCAAAATCATACCTTGACACTCAACTACGACCCTTACAATAACGAAGCCTGCGACCGCGTCGCTTCCCTGCAGGTGGATAACGGTAATCCTGTCAACATCACCCTGCGCTAAACGGAACTTTTGCACAACTCCTTCTCTGTCTGAAAAGGGCAGAGGAGGGATTTTTTCTGTACCTTAGGGGATATGGGAGCAACTCGTAAGCTGCGCACATGGGGCATATTTTTTCTTCTCATATTGGGGGTAGGGGGGGCTGCATGGACCCTCCTAACTACGCGGGCTGATGAGGCGTATGAGAGCCAAAAAGTAGCTCTTCGGGATGCGGAATGGGCTCTTTTGCGTGTGGAGGTAGCGCTGTGGCAGCAGGAGGCTCGCATGCGCTCTACCATATATGAGAAAGTTTCTGGGACTGCGCTGCCCGCTACACTTCTGCGTCAGCCAGACTTGCGAGGTGCCCTCAAAGCTTTGGAGGCGGCTATCTATGCGCATGCTTCTATGCCAGAGCCGCTCTTTCGCCGCTTGGCTCAGCAAGCCCTACTTTTAGAACAGCGACATGCGGGGTGGCGCCGCGCCTTAGAGCGTAGCGACCGCAAAGACCAATACATGCCCGCCTTGGAGCAGTATTATGCCGAGGGGCCTGCCCTTTTGTCTGCTGTGGAAGCGGAGATCCGTGGCCTGCGCGAAGCGCTGCATCAGCAGCACACCAGTTTAGAGGCTCAGCTCCTCGCCGACAAAAAAAGGATCATGCTGGTCGGAGGGATGATTTGGGGGAGTGTGCTCTTTCTGGGGATTCTCATCCTTCTGCTTACGGGACGAAGCGAAGCCCGAGAACTGCGTGCCCTCGCTGACATTATGATGCGGGGCGAAAAAGCCCCCCAAGCTTCTGCCCCTTGGCTGCCCCTCGTCCAAGCTTACAACCAGCTCCATCAGCGTTGGCACTTGCTCTCGGCTGCCGTAGAAGCCCTCAGCGAACAAAAACCCCTTCTATGGAATGAACTCAAAGCTACCCTCGGCGCCCCTGCTAATCACTTAGAACTCCTTGCCCAGCGTAACGACCAGCAGGAGAACGCTCTGCGCAAGCTCTTAGAGGAAAAACGCGAACTTCTTGAAGAGCTCAGCGCCGCCCAAGCGCGCTTTACCCAAGAGGTGGAAAAACTGCGACTGGAAATCGGAGCGCTACAGAATCTCCTCCCCCTTGCAGAAGTAGATGAACAAGGGCGCTTTATCCAACGCAACGACCTTTTCCTACAGATTTTCGGTGCAGACCAGGGAGAACGGCTTACAGACTTTGCCCCGGAGTTTGCTAACCTTCTTCAAGCCAAAGCACCCGTACAAGATGTGCTTCAAATAGGGGGGCGCATCTATGTTTATGCCTTTTTGTCTTATCGTCAAGGGGGAGCATTTCGGGGGCTTTTGGCAATCATGGATGCCACGAAGCTCCAAGAAGCGCTGGAAGCTTCGGAAAAAGCGCTTCGCTCCCTCCAAAAGCGTCTATTAGAAGCAGAGGAAGCCCTATCGCGCCTTCAGCAGCAGTATGCTTCCCTCCAAGCGGAGTATACTCACGAGGTGGAGCGGCTATTGCGGCAGCGGCAGAGCTTGCAGACTCTGCTCAAGCTCCCTGCCCTCCAAAAAGGTGATGTCATAGAAGGTTTAGCCGCTATCAGTGAAGTCGCCGCCGCCCTGGACCCAGAAGCCCGATACAGCTTCTGGGTTTTCGGTGAGAACAAAGACAAGCTACACTGCTTGGAGGCTTATGATCCGGCGTTTTTGTCTCATTCTAATACCATAGACCTTCCGTCCGAAGTGGCGGCGTGGGTGCGCGAACAAGTCGGACCCTCAGGGTCGCCCGGACCGCACCAACCAGAAATCCCCGCCCTGCAGGCTTACCTGCGTGAGCGAGAAGTGCAAAAGCTCTGGATGTTTCCCATTTATCTGGATGAGGAACTGGCAGGGGTGTTTTTTGTAGAGCGGCTTTCAGAAAAGCCTCCCCAAGATACAGAGTATTGGGCGCTTTTAGCCCGGGTAGCCTCTCTCCTCCTGCAGCAGGGGCACAGGAAAATGGTAGAAGAGGAACTTCTCTCTTATCTGGAGCAAGCGCAAGCCCTTGAGGAGGAGCTTCGTCAAAACATAGAAGAGCTGGAAGCGTCCAGCGAAGAGATGCGGCGCACCCAAGCCGAACTGCGCGGACAAATCACTGCCCTCAACGCGGCCGCCCTCGTGGTAGAACTCAACGCCGATGGACGAATCATCTACGTAAATGAATCTTTTCTCCGAACGATGGGGTACAAAACCGAGGACATTATGGGCATGCCCTACACAAAGCTCCGCCGTCCCGAAGAAGAAGCTCTTGTGGAGAAGATATTTGCTGAACTGCGTTTGGGAAAAACATGGCAGGAAATCGTTTCTTATAGGACACCTACGGGCGACGAGGTGTGGATTCAACAGACTATCACACCTGTCCAGCAAGCCAGCGGGGACATCTACAAGTTTATTCTGGTAGGCTTTGACATCACTCTCCAGAAGCAGCAGGAGATGGAGATTCAAAATGCCCTTATGTTGGCGCGTCAGCAGGAGCTTCTTCTCCGAGCAAATACCGAAGAGCTGCGTCGCAGCAACGAAAACTATCGCGCTTCCCAGCTTCAACTCTCCGCTCAGTTAGAGGCGCTCAAAAGTGCCGCATGGCTTTTTGAAACGGATGGCGAGGGGCATATCACTTACATCAGCGAGAACTTTGCTGAGGCGCTTGGTTACTCGGTAGATAAGCTTATTGGTGTTCATTATGGGAAGCTCTACTCGGATAGGCAGCCGTTGGCTGTGTTGCAAGGGCACTGGCGAAGCATCCAGTTGGGACAAACTTGGAAATCCGAAGTAGAACTGGCTGGGAGCCTCGGGCAAACCTACTGGGCTATTATGTCCAGCACGCCAGTGATAGACCGCTCCCCTACTGGGCAGCGTGTGCTCATCAAGTCTATCAACATACTCTTTGACATCACTGAGCAGAAAGAGCAGGAGTTTCGGCTCAAAGAACAGCAAAATGCCTTGTCTCGTCTTGCTGCCCATCCCGCCCTTCGGGAAGCAGACATCCCCAAAGCCTTCCAAGTCATAGCGGAGGTTGCCTTAGAGACCTTCAAAGCCCACAGGGTGAGCTTGTGGCTATATGAAGAAGCGGACTTAGCTCGGTGTGTAGCGGTTGCTGAGCGTGAGGAGCATTCGCATACGGTGGGCACCGTTATCAATCGGTCGCTGTATCCGATGTATTTCCAAAGCTTGGAGCGGGAGCAGGTGATAGCGGTGGTAGATGCGCTGTCGGATTTGCGTACGCGGGAGCTTGCCCTGCCGCTCTTCAAGCCAAATAATGTAGCCAGCGTGCTGGACGGTGTCATCCGCACAGGTAAAGATATCGTCGGGCTTATCAGCGTTGAGCACCGCTACACCAAACGCGAGTGGCGTGTGGATGAGGTCAACTTCCTGCGTACTTTGGCAGCTTCTGCAGCCTCTGTCATAGAGGAAGAGCAAAAAGCCTATGCTCGCCAGCTCCAACTAATGAATCAGCAGCTTGAGCAGCAGAAGCGGGAGCTGGAGGAAGCAATGAATGACATTCGGGAAAGCATCCGTTATGCTAAACGCATGCAGAAAAACATCCTCCCCTCAGATAGTGTGCTGGAGCGCTGCTTAGGCAAAGAGAACTTTTTCATCATCTGGCGTCCTCGAGACCGCCATGGCGTAGGGGGGGACTTTTATTGGTTTAGTGATGCGCCAGGCGATTCGTACTTCATCGTCGTGGCGGACGGAACGGGGCATGGGGTCCCCGGGGCTTTCATGACGCTGATTGGAAGCATTTTATTGGACCAGATTATCAATAAGGGGCGGGTATTTGCGCCAGATCAGATACTTCATGACTTGCACATAGGTGTGCGACAAGTCCTTCGTCAAGATGTAGAAGGTGAAGAAGTAGCTTCCCGGGATGGCATGGACATAGCTCTGGTGCGTTACTATCCGAAGGAATACAAACTCATCTATGCAGGCGCTAACCTTCCCCTTTACTACGTCCATAATGGCGAGCTCAAAGAGATCAAACCGGACAAAAAGGCTATTGGGGGAGAGCAGCTGGAGGAGGAGCGATTTTTTACAGCACATGAGGTGGAGCTGCAGCCGGGAGATGTGTTTTTCCTCTTTACGGATGGGATAGTGGATCAGCT
>CAZZMF010000115.1:0-4765 GCA_964655255.1 uncultured Sphingobacteriaceae bacterium | reverse complement strand
CGTTGCCTTTTTGCTTGTTGGCTTATTTGCCAGCGCACAGGTTCTTCCATCTTTTTCATATCATATTCATAATGGGAAAAATAGTTCCGCACTATCCGAAAAATATCCATCACAGATACATTATCCGCAGGCGCCTTAGGGCGAAATGTCTGGGGTACATTTACTCTTTTATCTCTTAGGTAACGCATTGCCTCCCATAGAGGCTTTTGAATAAAAGAGAACCCGATCTTATCCCGGTGTTTCAGGGCTGCATTGATGATGCTAATCCATGTTGAGTAAGCTGGTTTATCTAATTGCCAAAATGACAGCAACAGGTTCTGATCATACTCGGAATCAAGGGTACTTATTTCACTTTTTGTTGTTTCTGTATGGGATTTATGCAGCAAAAACCTGCGGCGATGAAAGTATTCGGATGCAATCAGAAGCGCTAATAGCTTCATTATCTCATAAGAAGCATGCGTGAGGAGTTGCAATCGCCGGTCAGGCTCTTTTTCACTGGCATATTGACGATAGGCAGTAGCGATAAGCGTAGGATACTCAGTGAAGACGATCGCCTCCAACGCTTGGATGGATGAAGAGTGCATGGGACAAATATATGAGAAAAGCGGGGAAAGCTCTCGTACGTGGCTCTGTTATGAAGGCATCGTGAGTAGGTAGCAGAAAAGGTCTCCTCCATCGTTGGTAACCGGGATTTGTGCGGTAAAGCCGCTGTACCAGCAGGAGCAGGAAAGTGGCATTTACATGATGTACCTTTGTCCTATGGCGGCTTCCACCCTTCTTGAAGCGCGGCTCAACAATAAATCAGCTATCATTCTTCTCTATCCTTTCATCTTACAGGACCTACCAGTCAGTGAAGCGAAAAAGTTAATAACCGCGGCAGAGATTCGTAGACGACGAGACAAGCAGAACCTTCCGCTCTGGAAAAGTATGGATACTGGCACTTATGAAGGGGTAGGCGTGACCGACGCAATCGCAAGAGCTCTCCAGAAAGGAAGATGGTACCGATGGAAACTGGCGGAAGACGCAGTTAACCTATTGGGGAATGGCCCCAAGTACTTTTGGCAGGTAAGCAAGGAAGAAATCCCCCTCCCCGTTCAGAATATGTATTTACTCCTCTCGGGAAAAGGGATTGGTTTTCTGAGTCTGTACCTGCCCATGCGGGGGGTCTTCCTGCACCATGCGATGGAGATTCTCCGTAGCCTGCGCCGAATGAATACCGAAATAGCCCTACGCAGAGTCCAAAAAAACTCCATGGAACCTTTTCCCATCGCAGATTGGGGTATACCTTTCCCAGCAAGCGTCCAAGAGCAGGCTAAAATGAGCATTGAAACATGGGTATATGCCTTTTTGCAGCATTCATTAGGAGGTCAGCAGAACTGGACTTCCCTACACGACCCACAATACCTTATACCATACGGTTGGCTCATCATAGATAAAGAGTATAGCTCACCTACCGGAACGGGAAAAAACGAGCTTGCCGGCATACTGTATTGCCTTCGGCACTTCTTCTCACCTCGCAGTGGGGAAGCTGGAAGTATCCATTCAGGCAACTACGAGCTGAATATAGAGAGCCGGAATCAACTCCTTTACTCTCCCCGCAGCTGGTTTATTTCTTCAATGGAAGGGTGCGTATTTTTCTCCGATGACCCCAACGATTTCATCCAGAATCAGCTCCCATCTCATCTGGAAAATGTTTATTTCTTTGCTTATCAGTTCGTTCTGATGCAAAGGTTTTATCTACTACACTTCTCTCAGCAGCATATCCTGACATGGTTAGAACGAGATGGCTCAGAAGAGGAGACGTCTCATGATAGAAGGGGCGTATCTCTGCGGCGTTTCACGGATTGGATGGGTTTAGAAAGTGCCAGGAAAATAGAGATTTTTCGCCATCGTATGGAGGATTTCTTAGAGTTTATCACGCTATATTATCCGCCGCAGGTGTTTTTAGGCGAGCGCCATCATAAAGCGTATCTTTTCTGGCAGGAGACGCTGGAAGTACCCCGTCTCTATGAGAGAGTGCAATATCAGCTTCGCCTGCTGTATGAGCACAGTGAGAATGAGGAGAGCCGACGCATAGAAAATCGCCTCAATCTTCTTGGCGTCCTGATAGGCGTGCCTTCGCTCATCTTCGCGGTTCTCAGCATCAATATTGTGGGCTTTACGGCTGATGAGGGGCTAAAGCCTTCCGCAGCGGTGGCATGGGTACTCGGGGCTTTTATTTCTGCCGGGTTCCTCGCTATCTACCTACTGCGCAGGCGCCTATATTGGCGGTTCAGAATTGGGGATGGGAGGATAAAAAGTCCTCTGCACGATAAGTGGAGGAGAATGTCTGTATGAGAGAGTGTATGAAATCCACTTCGTGCATATGAAACCCATGAAAATCAGATTAGTTTTGATATAGATTCACATAGAAATAAAACATGAATGGCAAAAGTGTGTTTTTCTGCTTCAAAAAAGTAGATGAACATGGAGGCGCGAAGGATGCGCCTCGTGCCATTCCGAGAGTGCTCGCATGGCTTTTCAAACACTCTCTGATAGCGGAAGCGGGGCAAGAAGCCCTTTCATAGCCCCGGGAAATTGTCAATGCCATTTTCTATTATATCCTGCAAACCGGCTGTCCATGGCGATGCCTGCCCAAAGATTTGCCGCCGCGGGGTACAATAGCATGCTACTTCGGCTTTGTTGCACAAATAGGGGTCTGAGGGTGATCGGGAGAAGGTAGCTATATTACCTGCATGTCCCGGCAGAAGCGTCCCTATCGGTATGTGTTGAAGAACTGGCGCACCTATAATGAAGCCTTAGTGCAGCGAGGCTCCCTGACGATGTGGATGCCGGCGGACTGGCTATCCGAATGGGAAGCCCCACGGGAGAAAAAACGCGGAGCGCCATTCAGATATAGGGATGCCCCCATCCTGATGATGCTAATACCAAAGTAGCGCATTACTTTGCCTTTTGAGGACGGGGCGCCGCCGTAAACCCTCCCGTAGTCCACTCTCTGCCAGTATTTTATTCCATCCCCTCGGCAGAGCAGGTCAGGATGAAGCCTATATTTGTTAGACTTGCAGGCATGAAAGACCTTATTCAGGAAGCGAAACGGCGGCGAGCGGACTTTCCGACCCTGAGCCTACAGCATCCCAGTGGGCATCCGCTGGCGTATCTGGATAATGCCGCCACTGCGCAAAAGCCCGCCGTCGTCATAGAAGCCCTAAGCCGATTTCTGCGGGAGCGCAACTCTAACATCCACAGGGGCGTGCACTGGCTCAGCCGTGAAGCTACGCTCCTATATGAAAGAGCTCGCGAAACCGTAGCTGAGTTTATCGGAGCGGCAGCAGCGGAGGAAATCGTTTTCGTCAGAGGGGCGACGGAAGGCATCAATCTCATCGCCCAGGGTCTTAGACGCACTTACTTTCGCCCCGACGATGAGATCATCCTGACCGAAGCCGAACACCATGCCAATATCGTCCCTTGGCAGCTTGTCGCTGAGGAAGTGCCCATTCGTCTGCGCCCGATACGACTGCATGCGGATGGGAGCTTTGACTGGGAGGCATTTCGGGCAGCCCTCAGTGAACGCACCCGTTTGATAGCCATCACGGGAATGTCCAACGTACTTGGGACGGAAATGCCTATAGCAGAGATCGCTCAGGTCGCTCGCAGTCGGCATATCCCCATTTTAGTGGATGCGTGTCAAGCGGTTGTTCATCGCCCGCTGTCGGTAGAGGCATGGGGTATTGACTTTTTAGTTTTCTCTGGGCATAAGCTTTACGGACCGACGGGAATCGGTGTGGTGTATATGCGGCGCCCGTGGGGTGAGCAGCTCCCACCATATCAAGGAGGTGGCGATATGATTCGCCGGGTGCAGTGGGAAAAGAGCCTTTTTGCGCCCCCGCCTGCGAAGTTTGAGGCGGGTACCCCTGCCATAGCCGAAGCTATCGCGCTCGCCGAAGCCATACGCTATCTACAAGGAGTAGGCTGGGATTTCATCCAAGCGTACGAAAACTACCTTACTGATTATGCGGAGGAGCGCCTCCGCCAAATCCCGGGCATCCAGTTGCACGGTATGGCACGCCCCAAGGGGTCTCTATGGTCCTTCATGCTGGGAGACATACACCCCCACGATGTGGGGACTTTCTTGGATGAAGCGGGCATCGCTGTACGGGTAGGGCATCACTGCGCTCAGCCTCTCATGGATGTTCTGGGCGTCCCCGCTACCGTGAGAGCTTCCTTTGCCTTCTATAACCTTCCAGAGGAAATAGACCGCCTTGCGGAAAGCTTAGAAGCCGTGGTGCGATTCTTTGCGTATGCCCCTTGAGAGACGCCTTCTGCTTTGAAAGGGGAAAGGTACTTTTGTCTCTGTGCAGCGGGTACATGTGATTGGGATAGGGGGGAGCGTCATGCATGCCCTTGCCCTGCATCTGAAAGCCAGTGGCTACCTCGTAACCGGCTCCGACAATCGCATAGAAGACCCAGCGCGAACGCACCTCGCTGCCGCAGGACTTTTGCCTGAAAAAGAGGGGTGGTTTGCTGACAAAATCACAAAAGACATAGCCTTTGTGCTCGTGGGCATGCACGCCAAAGCCGACAATCCCGAGCTTTTACGTGCGCAAGAGTTGGGGCTACCCTTGTGGGACATGCCGAGTTATGTGGCGCGCGCCGCCCAGCAGAAGCATCGGATTGTCGTCGCCGGTAGCCACGGCAAAACAACTACTACCGCCCTGCTCATCCATCCCTTCCAAAAACTGGATATTCCTACCGACTGGCTCATCGG
>CAZZMF010000114.1:801-4783 GCA_964655255.1 uncultured Sphingobacteriaceae bacterium | reverse complement strand
ATCCTATTCTTTCTCATCAAAAAAAACCGACCCGCCCTCAATCTGAGGGGGGCCGGGCAAGGGAGACAAGTTCAGAAAATCAGCGAGCGGAGAGTTTATCCAGTTCGACTTTAGCCGCAGCTTTATAGCGGCTGAAGGTGACTTTACCTAAGGCTTCGCGGGCTTTATCCGTCTGACCCGCACGACGAGCGGCGATGCCCATCAAAAAGTAGGCTTGGGAGACTCGAGCGGCATCTGTGCCCAGAAGGGGAATAGTGCTCTCCATTAGAGAGACCACTTCGCCATAACGCCCCAGTTGATAAAGGGCTTGAGCTTTGAGCAGACGAGTATTTACGTCATTAGGGCTTTTTTCCAGAATGCGGTCGGCAGTGGAGACAGCTCCTGCATAATCCCCAGCGTTATACTGGAGGCGCACGGTACGGGCGTAGAGCGCCGAGCGTTTTTTCTCGTCATTTTCGTTCGCGGCCGCATCAAGGAAGCTCTTGATAGCCTCAGCGGTGCGTCCTTTACGGAAAAGGATGGCGCCTTGCATCTGATATACTTGGCTGAGGCGATCCTTGGTCTTTGCAGCTTCATTCACATATTCCAGCGCCTCATCCAGCGCACCGATTTTGAAATAAGCGAAGGCAATACTTAGATTATATGCGGCACCGCTGCGAGCTATGGCGGCTTTCAAGCGTCTGCCATAGGGGTGGTTCTCGATCTGACGAGCATACTGCTGATACTGCTCCATGTTACCAGCTTTGTAGTAAGCCAAGGCTAAGCCATAGGTATATTTTGCGCTGCGGGCGATAGGCCAATCGCGAGTCTTCTCATATGCCCTCTGGAATGCGGCAATAGCAGCTTGTGGGTTATTCAGCGCCAGTTGCGTTTCTCCTTCAGCATAGAGGACGCGTGGGTCATCAGCCACTTGGGGGACTTGGGACTTGAGGGCGCCGAGCTCAGCCAAGGCCTGTTGAGATTGCCCTTGGAGATTTAGCAAGCGAACCACATTCAGTTTGTAGGTCATTTTGCGATTGACGTCCTGCTCCTTGGAGTATGCTTGATTGAGTGCATCTATGGCAGCACCGTAGTTTTTGGATTTGATATGCACCTGAGCGATGCGCACATAGACAGGGGTCAAGCCAGGGTTGAGTTCCAGCGCTTTTTGGTAGGCTTGGAGCGCCTCTTGCGGCCTATTGAGATGAGCTAATACTTCCCCCTTGCGCACGTAATACGTAGCTTTGGTAGGCTCCAAGCGAATCGCCTCTTCGTACTTTTGGAGAGCAGCCTCGTATTGCTTACTTTTGCGGTATTGCTCACCCTCTAAGAAGGCAGCGCGGCCACTTTGTGCCCATAGCAGTGTGCATGAACCCAGCAGAAAAGTTACGCCTAAGTACTTCATATCTTTATTTCAGTTTGGGTACGACGCGAAGGTACATGAAACTTACGAGACAAATGCCCTTTCTGGATGCACAGAGCCATCCCTGCAAAGGTATACAGGGGCGGGCATATCTCGGATATGTTGAGTATTGTGGGTCGCCAGAAGAACCGCTGTGCCCCAGCGAGCGATTTGATGAAAAAGAGCAAGGATTTGCTGTCCGACTTCGGGGTCTAAGTTACCTGTAGGCTCGTCAGCTAAAAGCAAGATAGGCGCGCCCACAAGTGCGCGAGCGATACAAGTACGCTGCTGTTCTCCCCCAGAAAGTTCATGAGGATAGGCGTCCTTGCGAGCGGAGAGCCCCACACGCAAAAGGGTATCCATGACGCGCTCACGGATTTTTCGGCGATCAGACCAGCCAGTCACTTCCAGCGTCAGTGCAACATTTTCGTAGACGGTTCTGTAAGGCAGAAGTTGAAAGTCCTGAAAGACAATCCCTAAGCGCCGCCGCAAATAAGGCACCTCAGACAACGGAAGCGTATCTACCCGTCGGTCGCCCACCCATATTTCGCCGGAAGTAGGACGCAAGTCCGCATAAATAGCTCGTAAAAGAGAGGTTTTGCCCGAACCTGTCCGTCCCGTCAAATAAGCAAACTCTCCTTTACGCAGCGTGAGATTGACATTTTTCAAGATCGTCCGCTCCCCATAAGAGAGAGCCACATCGCGCATAAGAAGCACTACACTCATCGCAAATAGGCTTTTTGGGTTTCTTCATCCCATTCCACTAAACGCATTTCCCCATATGGGATGGAAGGAAATAGCTCCGATACCGCTTCTATGAAACCAGTAGGTAGCGAAGTACGCTTATCAGTTCGGTCAGGGCGGACGTAACACACGAGGGAAAAGCGATCATCACGGATTTGTACATAATCAGGGATTTTAGCGACGCCTTTGACTTTGAGGAGGTAATAGCGACGCATCACCCTAAGATACGACGAACGAGAGAAAGCTTTTTCCCATAGGGCGGATAGCGGAGGGGTAAGTCTATCCATGTAGGGGTTTTGACCACGGCGCGCGCATGCGAAAAAGTCTCAAAGGAATACCAGCCGTGATATCTGCCTATCCCACTATCCCGCACCCCCCCGAAGGGTAGCCGAGAAGAGCTAATATGCATGAGGGTATCGTTGATACATGCCCCTCCCGACGGTATATCTGCTAAGTAGCCTTCTTGAAGAGCAGCGGAACTTGAAAAGATGTACAAAGCCAGTGGAGGAGGCAGTCGCCGTACGAACTGCACTGCCTCTGAGCGCTGCTTGTACGGAATAATCGGCAGCAGGGGTCCAAATATTTCCTCCTCTAAAAGCGTGCCGTGGGGAGATAGTATGAGAGTCGGACTGATATATAGCTTTTCTGGGTCGGTATAGCCCCCGAAAATCACCTCGCCTTCCTGCATCATTTGTACCAGCCGGTCGTAATGCCGCCGATGGATGATGCGGGCATATTCAGCGGGGGGCTGATCAATGCGCCCATAGAACTGCAAGGTAGTGTTCTTTAGCGCTTCCACAAAAGGCGACATGACCTTTTCATGCACGAGTACATAATCTGGGGCGATACAAGTTTGCCCGGCGTTGAGCCATTTGCCCCAGGCAATACGACGGGCAGCGACGGCTATATCAGCATCCGCCTCTACAATCGCAGGAGACTTTCCCCCTAACTCCAGCGTATAAGGGATCAAGCGTCGTGCCGCCGCCTCGGCTACTTTTTTCCCTACACGAGTACTCCCGGTGAAGAAGATATAGTCCCAATCCATCTCTAAAAGCGCCGCTGCCACCTCCGCTTCTCCTTGAACGACCTGCACATACTCAGGTGGAAAAACTTCTCGTACAATAGTCTCCACAATCTGAGCGGTCGCTGGGGCAAACTCCGAGGGTTTGAGTACGACGACATTCCCCGCTGCTATGGCACCGACCAAGGGTACCATAAGGAGTTGGAAGGGGTAGTTCCAAGGGCTGATAATCAGCACCAGCCCCCGTGGCTCATACCGAATATAACTGCGCCCAGGTAGCTGAGCCAAAGCAGGTAGAACGCTTTTTGGGCGTGCCCAGCTTCTTAGATGCTTGCGTATATGCCGTATCTCATCCAGCGTAAGTCCCACCTCTGAAGCGTATCCCTCAAAATCTGCTTTCCCTACATCAGCCTTGAGCGCCTGTAAGATATCCCCCTCATGCTTGCGTATAGCCTGCTCTAATCTCCCTAAGTACTCAAGCCGAACCTTGACCGACTTGGGAACGCCCTCGTCAAAAAACTTCCGTAGCGGAGTTGTGTCTATTATGGCGGCTGGGTTTTTTGTCGCCTGCATAACTTTCATAACAAATATACGCTCCCTGAACGGAGGGAGAGGTTTATTAGTGGCGCTGCGTATATGCTTTTGGGCTGGCGGCGGCGCCTTCGGCGCCGCCGCCAGCCCCGCAGATAACCCATGCACATCAGCACTTTATACTCACGCCCAAGGAAGCGCAAAAAAAAGAAACCAAAATGCAGGGCTTTGGCAGCACAGCCCGTCCCTTTGCCCCAAATATGCGCGCTACCAGAGGTCACGATGCAGAAAGCTCGCGAGCAATA